>NZ_PJJV01000079.1:0-128818 GCF_002929655.1 Cryobacterium sp. M23 | reverse complement strand
CCCCACGGCCGAGGTTTTTGGCATTTGACATTGTGCACGCTGTTGAGTTCTCAAGGATCGGACGCACTCGACTTCAAGCCCTACGGGCTGTCGCTTCGAGGCAACTTGTATAACTTACCCACCCGGCCACACCCTGTCAAATCACGGAAAGCAGCCGATTCCGAGTGCGCCAAAGCGACTCGAACAACCACCCACCAGACCAGACACGCAGCCGGAGAGAGTTACCATCTTAGGCCTCCCCCACACTCACCTGAAACAGGAACAAGCATGAGACGAAGCTAAAAACTGTGGTTCCACATGAGGCCGGGAAGCTCTGCGGCTTTCCGCACCTGTGGGGTACGTTTGAATACATTACGGCCGTCACACCGGGCCGTCAAAACCAGCAACCGCCCGGGCGTGTCACGCCCCAACGGGGGCGGAAACACGGCTTCCGTGCAGCCGGGACGGCACCCTATTCCAGCACAGCGGCAGTGCCGCTCGGGGCAAGAGTCTCGGCCTCGTCGTCCTTCACTTCGGCGGAAACCGAGTCATCCGCAACGGGGTGGGCGGCGCCCCTGTCCCCGCGGTACTTCCACAGGCCGATGCCGACCACGACGCCCGCAAGCAGGAGGGACATCAGGAGTTCCATGCGGGTGCGTTCGAGAATGGCCATGCCCGCGAGCAGTGCAACGATGGCGCCGATGGCCAGCCAGGTCAGGTAGGGGAAGGCCCACATCTTCAGACTCAGGCGACTGGCGGCATCCGTGCCCATGCGCCGTCGCAGGATCAGCTGCGACACGGCGATGACGAGCCAGACGAGAAGCGCGATCGCGCCAGAGGTGTTGACGAGGAGGAGGAAGACCGTGTCGGGCGCGATGTAGTTCAGACCCACCGTGATGAACCCGACGACGGTGGAAGACAAGACGGCGGCGCGCGGCACGCCGCGGACAGAGATTTTCGACCACGCCGGGGGTGCGTCCCCGCGTTCCGACAGGGAGAAAAGCATGCGGCTCGCGGTGTAGAGACCCGAGTTCAGGCAGGAGAGCACGCTGGTCAGCACGATGATGTCCATGATCGTGCCGGCCCCGGGGATTCCGTAGAGCTCGATCACAGCGACATAGGGACTCTTGGCCACGGAAGCGCTGTTCCACGGAAGCAGCGTGACGACGACGGCGATGGATCCGATGTAGAAGACGAGGATGCGCCAGACGGTGGATTTGACGGCCTTCTTGACCGCGTCGACCGGGTTCTCGGACTCGCCGGCAGCGATCGTGGCGATTTCGGCGCCGAAGAATGAGAAGACGACCACGAGCACGCCGCCGAGGACGGCGCCGCTGCCGCTGGGGAAGAACCCACCGTTGCCGGTGAGGTTGCTCAGGCCGGGGGCCGCGACCCCGGGCATCAACCCGAGGATGGCCACGACGCCGAGCAGCAGGAAGACGGCGATGGCCGCCACCTTGATCGACGCGAACCAGAACTCGAATTCACCGAACATTTTCACGGAGGCGACATTGGTGCCCGTGAGGAGCACCATCAGGAGGAGAGCCCAGACCCACTGGTCGACCTCCGGCACCCAGCGGTGCACGATGGCGGCGCCGGCCGTGGCCTCGATGCCGAGGACGATGATCCAGAACCAGGCGTACAACCAGCCGATGCTCAGCCCCGCCCAGCGACCGAGGGCTTTGTCGGCGTAAGTAGAGAACGAACCGGTTTCTGGATGCGCCGCCGCCATTTCGCCCAGCATCCGCATGACCAGGATAACGAGAAGTCCCGCGGCCGAGTAGGCCACGAGGATGCCCGGCCCGGCCTGCCGGATGGCAGCTCCGGACCCGACGAAAAGGCCGGCTCCGATCACGCCGGCGATTGCGATCATCGAGAGGTGTCGCGGTTTCAGGGACTTGGACAGCTGCTGGCCTCCCCCGCCCTTTTTTGCGGCAGTGCGGTCTGTGTCCGTCTCGTTGGCCATGTCACTCCAGTTTCAGTGGGATGCTGCCACCCCGACGGTGGGGCCGACTGCTATCCATTGGTGCTTCGTGAGTCAGCGTATGACCGGCGATTACCGGCGCCGAAATCAACCCGCGGGTGGAAACGTGCTTGTAACGTGCGATTAATCGGCGGGTATAAGTGCGAGGACTTCGTCGCGGATGCGCACCATCACCTCAGGGGTCCCGGCCTCCACGGTGAGTCGCAGCTCGGGCCGCACCTGCTTCTGTTGCTGCTGCGGCGCTCGCTCCGGCTCGGTGCGCGATGGGCGCACGTTGAACCACCAGAACGGTTCGTCGACGCTCGTGAGGCCGATGACCGTAAGGCCGTCGATCTCCTCGAAGTCGGCGGAACCCGTGTAGGCGTCGACGACGCGCGCGTAGACCCCGGGCAGGTCGTCGACGGCCATGCTGATCTCGCCGGAATGGGCGTAGGGCATGGCATCCGTCGCCAGCGCCGACAACGGGCGGGGCTGGAATCCGAGCTCCGCCAGAACGTGCAGGGCCGCGAGCAGACCGCTGTCGGCGCACCAGAACTGCGGGAAGTAGTAGTCGCCGGAGTACCCGAACCCGAACACTGCCCCGGTGGCCCGCAACTCGGCCCGCATCAGGGATCCGCCGACCGAGGTGGGGACCGCGGCCGCGCCGGCCGCCTCGATCGTCTCCGCAACGAAGCGGGAGACGTTGAGGTCGTGCAGAACCACCACATCCCGGCCAGGGTCCTCGATCCGCGCGCTCGCGATGGCGCGCCGGGCGAGCACGGCGCCGATCGCGGACGGGGGCACGACGCACCCGGTCTCGTCGACCACCACGCAGCGGCCGCCGTCGGCGTCGAAGCCGAGCCCGAGGTCGGCCTCGTGCTGGATCACGGCATTCCGCAGATCGGTGAGGGTGGCCGGGTCGGCAGGGTCGATGGTGTGCGGCGGGAGGTCCGGGCCCTGATCGAAGAAGAGCGGGACGATGGTGAGGGCTGCTGGGCGCGGTGTTTCGGCGGGGTCCGCCGCCACGGAGGCGCCGCCGGCCGGGTCTCCGGCAGCTTTGCCGGCATCGTCGCCGAGAACGTAGGGCACCGTGACGGCGGCGGCGCCGCGGCCGGCGTCGACCACGACCGTGAGCGGGCGGATGCCGGTGAGCCCGACGAGCGCGCGCAGCCTGGCCGCGTAGTCGGGCAGCAGGTCGAACTCGCGGCGGCGGCCGGGTGTCGCCACCGGGGTCGGCCCGGCGGCCAGATAGCCGACGGCGCGGTCACGGATGGCGCCGAGACCGTGGTCGTGCCCGATCTCTTGGGCACCCGCCCGAAGCATGGTGAGCGAGGAGGCGGTGATCCGGGCGGCCGGGGCGTTTCGGGCTCCCGAGCCGAATCGAATTTCGTCGGTGGAGGACACGCCGAGGTCGACGACGGTGGCCCCTCGGGCTTCCGCACCCCGGGTGAAGGCGGCCACGAGCTCGCCCGCCTCGCCCCGGTCGTGACCGAGGAGTACCTCGCGGCTCTGCGCACCGACTTCGTCGACGAAGGCAGCGGCAAGGGCAGCCACCATCTGCGCGGTCAACGGTGCGGCAGTCGTGCCGCACACCTCGCCCGGGCCGACGACGGCGCCCAGGCGGGCGGCGGCATCCGTCTGGTCCGTCATTCCGCGGATCCCGACTCGGCGTCCGGCCCGGCGGCCGGCTGTGCGTCCGGCCCGTCGGCCGGCTCGGTCGCCAGCCCGTCGGTGCGGAGGCGCACCAGCTGCCAGCCCTGCGGGGCTGCGGTCAGCCGGGCGTGCCGGGCGCAGAGGTCGAAGGTGTGCGGCTCGCGCTGCACGGCAAGCGGACCGAGGACGGCCATCGCGTCGGCATAGTCGAAAGTGAGAGTCGCGGCGGATTCCTCCGGGCAGGCGACACGGGAGCAGGGCCGGAATGACATTGGCTACAGGTTACCCGTCAACGGGTCGAACTAGGATGAGGGCATGTCTCGAGTTCGCCGTTCCGCCGTGTCGACGCCGGCCCCCGTTCAGCGCGGGCGAGGTCGGGACCGGCACGGCCGGGGCATCCGCAGCTCGGCGACCGGGCCTTATTTGCCGCCTCTGCAGACGCGCATCGACACCTTCGATATGACCGTGGCGTCAACCGTTGACTACCTCCGCTCGGTCTGGCCGGAGCAGCTGGGTGATGTGAGGTTCGTGGTTGCGGCCGGTCCTTCCTCGGTGCTGCCGGGCATCGGAGTGGAGCGCTGGGCCGTGAACGCCGCGGAGCGTCGCGTGGTCTTCTACCGTTTGCCGATCCAGCGCCTGACGCGGCTGCATCGGAACGACGACCTGCACCGGCGGATGGTGATCGAGAGCTGCGTGTTCCGCGCGATCGCCGAGCTGCTCGGCAAGGACCCGTGGGACCTGGCGCCGGATCGGTTCCGGCACTTCTAGGGTTCCGCTCGCGTCTTTTGCTGGCGGCGGCCGGGGTGCGCTCGGTCGCTTTTTTGTGCCCGGATCCCCGTAATTACGGAGCTTGTGGCCGAAGTTTGCCCCAATTTGAACTAATTCCAAACCGTTTGACGGAGGGGACCGAACCTCATTCAGCACCAAGAACCGCTGAATCCCAACCACAGACCCTAAGGATTTTCTCATGCGCTCATTCACCAAGACCACGCTCAGCCTCGCCACCGCGGGCCTCCTCATCGCCGGCCTCTCCGCCTGCTCGACCACCGCCGATGCGACCGCCCCGGCCGAGAATTCCTCCTCCTCTTCCTCCTCTTCCTCCGAGGGAGCAACCCCCAAGGCCCTCGCTTCGATCCCCGCATTGTCGGGCGTCGACACGTCCGTTCTCCTCGACGCCGACTTCGCTGCGGCGCTGACCAGCCTCGGCCTCACCCCCGGCACCGTGGGCACCGCCACCCTGACCGACGGCAGCCTGCACTTCCCGATCACCGGTGGAAACGTGGACTACTACGACCCCGAAGAGGACTACCGGCCCTTCGTCCAGGGCTCCATCGAGCACGAGGGCTCCGGCTTCTCACTGACCGCCGGCGAGACCACGGTCGAATTGACCAACTTCACGATCGACCCGGGCACCAGCAAGCTGTTCGGTGACGTGAGCGTCAACGGAGAGTCAGCCGCCACCCAGGTCCTCCTCTTCAACCTCTACGGCGGGACCCTGAAGCCGCTCCAGATGGATGGCGATAACGCCATCCTCGAGGGCACCACCGTGCACATCTCGGCTGAGGCCGCCGGCCTGCTCAACGACACGTTCATGACGGATGCTGTCGCTGACCAGCTCCTGGTCGGCATCGCGAAGATCACGGTCGCCACCAAGTAACACCGCTTGTCAGGAAGGGCCCGCTGCGCAGATGCGCAGCGGGCCCTTCCTTGTGTTGCTCGCGGTAGTCGAGACGCTGACCCGGCGGCCCGGCGGCCCGGCGGCCCGGCGGCCCGGTTCTGCCGCCCGGTTCTGCCGCCCGCCCGGGGCATCCGGGGCGGCCGCGGTCGCTAACTTCGGGGATTTTCGCAACACGCCGCACACCCAGGCGCCACAACCGGCATTTCGCGAAAATCTCCGCGTTTACGTCACACAGCGGATGCGAGGTGAGGGCCGTGTGACCGATGCCCGCGGCGGACAGTTAAACGGATTGCGCCGTGGCCCCTCTTCTCCTTCACGATATGGGCGTCATCGGGTTATCCACAGAGCGATGACTGGTGCCGATCTGGGGCATGGAATGTCAGTGGATACCCGTAGCGTCTCCCTCATGAAGCCCACTTATAGCGATAAGTTCGAGGCCCGGGGCGACACTTCGAGGCGATTCAGGCGACGCAGGCGGAGTCCGCCCGAGTCGACGCCCGATTCGCCGCGCAGGTCAATGGAGCCCGCCGGTATTCCGAGGTCACGGCCCGGAACGCGACTCGGGGGAGCTCCGTGCACCTGCCCGACGGGACGCTGAAGAAGACGTCACCGACCGGGCGCGCCCTCCTCAGCGAACCAGCCACGATCATCCGCCCGGCGGGGCATCCGGCGGGGCATCCGGCGGGGCATCCGGCGGAGAAGGAGGAGAAGGCGGAAGAGTAGAAGGTGAAGAAGGCGCGGCAGCCGGATTCGGACGTGCCGGCGCCGTTCTGATCGGGCGGAACAGGCGTCGTGCCACCTCGGGGCGGGCGCGGTGGATCGACATGACGACGATGACGACGATAGCCGTGGCGATGGCCACCCGGGTAAGCGGAATCGACGGGACCAGCAAGCGGAGGGTGAGGGCCATCGGCACCAGAAGCCATTCCCAGCGGCCGCTGAGGGCGATGAACGGCAGCAGCAGCAGGGCATACCAGGAGTACCGCGGGCTCAGAATGAGCAGCGCACTGCCGATCATGACAAGTTGGCCCAGCCAGGGCTGGTCGGGGTCCGTCTTCCAGATCACGAGCACGGCGATGACGAAAAGCAGCACACCGGCAACGATGACGGCCGAGCCGCCCGGGGCGACCAGCGAGAGCAGGGCGAAGCGGGTGCCGTCCTCGTACCCTTCCTCGGAGAGGTAGCCGGGCAGATAGCCGAGCACCCCGATACCGGTGGTCAGCACATACGGCACGTACAGCAGCAGGAAGGTGGCCACGGCGGCCACGGCGACCTTCCACCCCTGGCGCCGCAGCATGGCAGGGGCCGCGAGCACGGGAATCAGCTTGGTCGCGATCGCCGCGCCGAGCGCGATCCCACCGCTCCAATAGCGCCGGCCGGTGACCAGGAACACCGCGCTCAACGTGAAGACGACGCCGAGCATGTCGATGTGGGAATTCGTGACCGCTTCCGTGGCCACGAGCGGACACCAGGCCCAAAGCGCGGCGAACCGCTGGTCGATGCCGCGGCGGCGCATCCCGACCAGCAGCATCACCGTGGTGCCGACGCTGAGCAGGAGGCCCGTCAGTTGCAGCGGCCAGTACTCCGCATCCGGCCCGGTGACCGCCCGGACGCCGGCGAAGAAGATCTCGGCGGCCGGCGGATAGATCGTGGGCACTCCGGTGCGGTTCAGTGCCGAACAGAGAATCTCGTCGGACTCACTTTTCAGCGCCGTCTGGATGCGTTCGCCGACGCACACGAGATCGCCGGCCGCGGTCAGCTCCGGAGCCGGAAACAACCAGTCGGGGCGCAGGGCGTCGAGCCGATCGTCGGCCGGCGTGTAGGCATACGGCGAAATGCCCGCGGTGGCGACGATGCCGTCCCAGGCGTAGCGCGCGGAGTCCGTGCTCGTGTTCGGCGGACCGACCATGGCCGCGGCCCCGATCCCGACCGAACCCGCCAGGATCAGCACGACCACGGCCCGGCCCCGCACCCCGCGCAGTAGGACCACGGCGAGCGCGAAAAGCAGCCACAGCCCGCTGGTGCAGATGACCAGAGGCACCGTGTCGCGTCCCGGCTTGAACAGGTCATACGCGAGCACGCTGAAGGCCGTCAGGGCCGCACTGGCGGCAAGGAGGAGGGAGACAACGGCGATACGCACCCTGCCATCCTGACGGAACCCGGGCATTCGGGCCCAACCGTCCCGGTGCGCGTCACCGGACCGTAAGGATTGCGCCGCCTCTCCGGGCACCCCGGATGATGCAATGGAACCATGAGACGAATGATGTACGAGGCCCAGCGCGCGCTGGCCTCCCCGGTGCGCAATCCCCGGCTGGCGGTCGTGATCGGCCGGCTGCTCGGCGCCGCGTTCATCGTCTGCTTCGGCACCGGCCTGTACAGCCATTTCCTGCAGGAGCCGCTGCCGTGGATGCGGTTCCCGACCCGGCCCGCGTCGCTCTACCAGATCACCCAGGGCACGCACATCGTGGCCGGCATCGCATGCTTCCCGCTGCTGCTGGCCAAGCTCTACATCGTCTTCCCCGACCTGTTCCAGTGGCCGCCGGTGAAATCGTTCCTACACCTGCTCGAACGCGCGTCGATCGCCCTCTTCGTGGGCGCATCCCTGGTGCAGATCACCATCGGCCTGATCAACACCTACCAGTGGTACCCGTGGCCCTTTCCCTTCCGCGAGGTGCACTACGCCCTCGGCTGGGTGTTGGTGGGACTGCTGGTACTGCACATCGGCATCAAGCTGCCGATCATCACACGGTTCTGGAACGGGCGCGCCGCTGCCGAGCACGAGGCAACGGATGCCGCGAGCGACGTTGAGTCACCGGCCGACGTCGAGGCGGTGCGGCTCTGGGGCAGCGGACGTCCGTCCGGTGTGACGGGCCGGTTGATCGCCTGGATCGACGCCACGCCCTCGTTCGTGAGCGAGACGAAGACCGTGAGCGAGACGACGACCGTGAGTCGCCGGGGCTTCCTCACCACCGTCGGAATCGCCTGCGCCGCCGTGGTGGGGCTGACCGCCGGCCAGACCTTTGCGCCTCTGGACGCGGTGAACGTGTTCGGTCCGCGCAAGAAGGGCGTCGGCCCGCAGGGCCTCCCGGTGAACCGCACGGCCGAGGAGGCAAAGGTCACCGCGTCGGCCGTCGCCGCCGGCTGGGTGCTCACCCTCGCTGCCGGTGGCGTGGAGCGCAGCTTCAGCCGCGCCGAGCTCGAGGCCCTGCCGCAGACCGAGGTGGAACTGCCGATCGCCTGCGTCGAGGGCTGGAGCCAACTGGCGCTCTGGCGCGGGGTTCGCCTGTCGGAACTGGCCGACCTGGTCGGCGCCGACACCGGCGCATCCTTTCGCCTGATCAGTCTCGAAGAGCGCGGCAGCTTCAAGAAGACCGAGATGGGACCGGAATACGTGCGGGACCCGCTGACCCTGGTGGCGCTCGAGCTGAACGGCGAGACGCTCGACCTGCAGCACGGTTACCCGGCACGCATGATCGCCCCGGGACGGCCCGGAGTGCTGCAAACCAAATGGCTGAGCCGGATCGAGGCGATCACCGCATGAACACCGCAGGTATGACAACAGCACGCGCGACCACCGCGCTCCCCCACGCCGGCGACCGACGGATGCGCGCAGCCCGCACCACGCTGATCCTGCTCGGCACGTCCGGGCTCCTCTTCGGCCTCTACGTTCTGTTCGACACAGTGCGGATCACCCGACTGCCCGGGGTGGCGCTCTGGATCGGCGCGGCGATCGTGCTGCACGACGCCGTGCTGGCGCCCCTGGTCTTCTTCTGCGGCCTTCTGCTGCGCCGCGCGGGGCGCCGCGTCACGGGCACGATCGTGCTGGTCGTGCAGGCCGCCATCGTGGTCGGCTCGATCATGACGCTGATCGTGGTGCCCGCGATCGTCGCCCGGTCGCTCACCTCGAACAATCCGAGCATCCTTCCGCTCGACTACGGTCGGAACCTCGCTCTGTTCTGGGTGGCCGTCGCCCTGGTCGCGACGGTCTGGTCGGTCGTGCTCTACGCTCGCAGCAGGCGCGCGAACCAGCGGCCGTCCAGCCGCCAGTCCTGAGTCACGACCAGACCGGTCGCTCCGGCACGGTCGCGGAGGCCGTTAATGCCGATTTCCGCCCAGGGGAACACGGCGCTGCGGCTCCCGGTTGAATCCTCGATGGTGCCGAGGTAGCTGTCGTCCCGGGCTGGGTCGTGGCTGAGTTCGACCAGGAGAACGCCGTCCGGCGCCAGCAGGTCGGCGCAGCGCGTGAGCAGAACGGATGCGTCGCCGCCGATTCCGATGTTGCCGTCGACGAGCAGCGCGGCCGCCCAGCCACCCTCCAGCGGCAGAGGGTCGAAGACGCTGCCCTGCAACACGTCGAGGCCGGCGTCTGCGGCCATGCGCACGGCGGTCGCCGACACGTCGAGGCCGAGCGCGGTCAGCCCCAGCCCCATGGCGGCCCGCACCATGCGGCCGGGGCCGCAGCCGATGTCGAGCACCGGGCCGGTGATCCCGTCGAGCAGGCAGAGGTCGGTGTCGTCGGCGTCGGCGCTCCACCGGCCGGCGTCGATGGTGGCGTGCTCGCCGGAGGATATCCGGCGCAGGTAGAGCACGTTGTCGGCGTTCCGCAGCGCGGCGGCATAGGGCTCCGCGCCGCCGGCACCGAAGGTGGTCGGTTCGGCCCGCTCCCCCTCGAGTTGTGCGGCCAGCAGCGTCATCGGAAATTGTCCGTCGGGCTCGGCGGCATCATGGCGGCCAGGGCCGCGGCGAATCTGCCGGTGGGCGCGATCCCCGCCACCCGGTGGGCGTCTTCGATGGTGTCCACATCGGTGAGGGTAGGCAACAGGTTCACGCGCAACCCGGCATCCGTCAGCCGTTTCAGCTGCACAGCGCCAGTATCGTCCCGGGACATCGGCACGCCGCGGATCAGGTCGCCGGTCGGGTCGTTCAGGGCGAGCGCCCAGAATCCGCCGTCGTTCGCGAAGCCGAACCAGGCATCCACGTCATCGGTCCAGTCGGTGAAGACGGGTTCAAGCAGGGCGGAGGTGACCTGCGGGGTGTCCATGCCGACCAGCAGCATGGGACCCTCGCAGGCGTCGAACACGGCCGCGAGCCGCAGGTCGAGGGTGCCCTCCACCTGTGGCAGGATCTCGTAGCCGGCGGCTGCGTTCGGCGCAATCACACCGTCGAAGGCCAGAATGCGGCGGGTCGCGGGCAGGGCGGCGACCGCGGCGAGAGTGTCGTCGAGGCTGGCCGCCGCCAGATCGGCGGCCTGTTCGAGGCTCAGCGGCGGGTGCAGCCGGGTCTTCACCCGACCGGGAAGGCATTCCTTGGCGATCACGACGATGGTCGTCATCGGCGCGTCTCCCGGAGGAGGGCGGACATGTCATTGACCGCGGTCAGGGTGCCGCGCACGGTTCCGGTCACCTTGCTGCGGCCGACCCTGGGCGAATACGTCGTGTCAACCTCGAGGATGCGCCAGTTCGCCGACGCCGCCTTCAAGAACATCTCCAGCGGATACCCGCTGCGGCGGTCCTGGAGATTGAGGTCCAGCACGGATTCGCGGAGCGCGGCGCGCATGGGGCCGAGGTCATGGATGTTCACCCCTGTTATTCGGCGCAGACGCCAGGACAGACTGGAATTGGCGAGGCGCGCGTGCAGCGGCCAGGATTTGGCGGTCGCGGGCCGGCGGCGGCCGAGCACCAGGTCGGCGGATCCGGCCCGCACGGGATCGACCAGGAGCGGCAGTTCGGCCGGGTCCATCGACGCGTCGGCGTCGCAGAAGGCGACAATCGGCGCGGTGGCCGCCAGGAGGCCCGCGTGAGCGGCGGCGCCGAAGCCGCGGCGCGCCTCGTGCACGACCTGGGCGCCGGCCATGGCGGCGATATCGGCCGATCCGTCGGTCGAGCCGTTGTCGACGACGATGGCCCGATACCCCTCCGGGAGCCGCGACAGCACCCAGGGCAGGGCGTCGGCTTCGTTCAGGCATGGCAGCACGAGGTCCACCTGGAACACAGTCATGACTCGACACTATGGGGGCCTGCTCCGCCGAAACGGCCAAAGAGATTACGGAGTGAGGAAGAAACGGTGTCGCCTGCTCCGGCCCGGCACACCCGGTGCCCGCCGCTCTATCCTGATTTCGTGCCTTCTTCCCTGCCCCCGGGCGATTTGCGCCCGCTACCGCCTCTCGAGCGCCGCATCCTCGTCGTCGACGACGACCCGACGGTGTCCGAGATCGTCTGCCGGTATCTGCGGGCGTCCGGGTTCGTGGTCGACGAGGCGGCAGACGGCTTGGACGGGCTCGCGAAAGCCGAACAGCTGCGGCCAGACCTGGTCGTGCTCGACCGGATGCTGCCACTCCTGGACGGAATCGAGGTGTGCCGGCGCATCCGCGGGGACTGGGAGATCCCGGTGATCATGTTGACCGCCCTCAACCAGGAGGAGGACCGCATCGACGGCCTCGAGGCCGGCGCCGACGACTACCTGACCAAACCGTTCTCCCCGCGCGAGCTCGTGCTGCGGGTGCAGTCGGTGCTGCGCCGGAGCACCGCGCCCGCCGTGCCGGCCGGGCTGGTCTCGGCCGGCGACTTCGCCCTGGACGCGCAGGCGCACGAGGTGCGGCTGCGCGGCGAGCCGCTGGTGCTCACCGCGCGGGAATTCGACCTGCTGGCCCATCTGATCAGGCGTCCGCACACCGTGCTCAGCCGGGAGGACCTGCTTCGTTCGGTCTGGGGCTGGGAGTTCGGCGACCTGTCCACGGTGACGGTGCACGTGCGCCGGCTGCGGGAGAAGATCGAGGCTGACCCGGCGCAGCCCCGGCTGCTGAACACGGTCTGGGGGGTCGGCTACCGGTTCGACCCGGTTCCGCTGGCTCCCACGGGGCGGCAGTCATGACACCGGATGTGCTCCTCACGGTCTCCCTGTTCACGCTGGCCTGCGCGGTGGTCGTCGGCGGTGCCGGCCTGCTCACCCTGCGCCTGCTCTCCCGCACCTCCCTCGTTCTGAAGCTGATGGTGATCGCCCTTGCCACGGTGGTGTCGGTCGTCGGCGGGATGGCGGCGGTCGCCTCGCAGACATACGTCTCCCGGCACGACCTCACGGTCTTCTACTCCGTGGCCAGTGTCGCCGGCCTGGTGTCGCTGGCCATGGCCGCGGTGCTCAACCGTCAGCTCGCCCGGGACAGCCGCTCCCTGCGCTCGGCCGCGGCCAGCATCGGGCGCGGCGAACGGGTCGCTGCGACCGACCGGCACAGCAACAACGAGTTCACGGCGCTGGCCGGGGAGCTGGCCGCGACCGGGGAACACCTCGCCGAATCCCGTGTCCGCGAGAATCAGATCGAGGAGTCACGGCACGAGCTGATCGCCTGGATCTCCCATGACCTGCGCACGCCGCTCGCGGGCATCCGTGCCATGGCCGAAGCCCTCGAGGACGGCATGGTCGAGGACCCGGAACGGTACTACACGCAGATGCGCGGGCAGGTGGACCGGCTCACGGGTATGGTCGACGACCTGTTCGAGCTGTCGAAAATCCACTCCGGCACCCTGCGCCTGAGGCTGCAGCCGGTCTCGCTCTACGACCTGATCAGCGACACCGTCGCCGGACTCTGGCCGATCGCCCAGGCCAAGTCGCTCGACCTGCGATTCGCCGGAGAGAAGGGGCTGACCATCCTCGCGGACCCGCGCGAACTGTCCCGGGTGGTCGGCAACCTCGTCATGAACGCCATCCAGCATTCGCCGGCCGGCAGCTCGATCGTGGTCTCGGTCACGGCCAGCACCGGATCGGGTGCCGGTGCCACCGACCACGCCGTGATCTCGGTAACGGATGCCGCTGGCGGCATCCCCGAGCAGGACCTCAGCCGGGTCTTCGAAGCCGGCTGGCGGGCGAGCGGTCCGCGCACCCCGGTGGCCGAACCGTCGGGCACCGGCGGCGCTGGTCTCGGCCTGGCCATCGTGCAGGGGATCGTGCGGGCGCACCACGGCGAAGTGCGGGTGCTGAACGTGCCCGGCGGGTGCCGGTTCGAGGTGCTGTTGCCGCGGCATCCGATCGCTACGCGCTGATCCGCGCCGGACGCCCCGAACGAATTCGACGGAGATTTTGACTGAATCGGCGCCAGAAGCGCTGAAAAAGCCGGTTCACACGAAAATCTCCGTCGAATTGGTTCATACCAGGGCTACCGGGTGACGGCGGCGCGCAGGGGCGCGTTCGCGAAAGCGCGCATGCCCTCCTCGAATGAAATGCTGGGTGCCCAGTCCAGTTCGCGGCGGAGTCGCCCCGAGGAGGCCGTGATGTGCCGCACATCGCCGAGCCGGAATTGCCCGGTGACGACGGGGGTCGGTCCGTCGGTGGCCACGCTGAGGGCCGCGGCCATCTCGCCGATAGTGTGCACGACGCCGCTGCCCACGTTGAAGGGGCGGAAGGTGGACGGCTCGGTGCCGGCGGTCCAGTCGAGCGCGGCGAGGTTGGCCGAGGCGACGTCGGCGACGTGCACGAAGTCGCGACGCTGGCCGCCGTCTTCGTAGACCCGTGGGGCCTCGCCGCGTTCCAGGGCCGAGCGGAACAGCGACGCGACACCCGCGTAGGGCGTGTTCTGCGGCATCCCCGGCCCGTAGACGTTGTGGTAACGGAGCGCCGCGGCCCGGCCTCCGGTGACGCGGGCCCACGCCGATGCGAGGTATTCCTGTCCCAGCTTGGTGCTCGCGTAGACGTTGCGCGGGTCGAGCGGGTCGTCCTCGGAGATGAGCAGTGGCTCGAGGGCCTCACCGGTGGCCTCATCGACGGGGTCGAACACGCCCCGCAGCAGATCGGCCTCGCGGCGCGGTCCCGGACGCGTGAACCCCTCCGGGCCGCGGTAGCTTCCCTCCCCGTAGACCACCATCGAGGAGGCCAGCACGAACCGGTTGATCCCGGCCTCGGTCATCGCCGCGAGCAGAACGGCCGTGCCGACCTCGTTGCTGTGCACATAGTCGGGGGCGTCGGCGAAGTCCACGCCGAGGCCGACCTTCGCGGCCTGGTGACAGACGGCATCCGTGTCGCGGAGAGCGAGCGCGACGACGGATGCGTCGGTCACGTCGCCGACGATCACGTCAACACCGTCCGGCAGCACCGGGAGTCCACCGTGCACGTCACTGCGAAGGGAGTCGAGCACCCGTACCTGCCAGCCGCGGGCGAGCGCGTCCCGGACGATCGCGCCGCCGATGAAACCGGCCCCACCCGTGACGAGCAGGCGCCGGGTCACGCGTCGGCTCCGGCCGGCGCGGCAGGGGCAGGTGCAGGTGCAGGTCGACGATCGAGCACGACGCCGACCTGCTCGGGGGAGATCAGCTCGCGGGGGGCGAAATTCTCGGGCAGGGCACGCAGGATGCCGTCGATTGCGGCCAGGATCCTCGGCTGGGCGGCCCGGAGACGCGTGAAGACCAGGCTGGCGGAAACGGTATCCGGGTCGGCCTCGGACTGAGGTGTGATGGTCTGAGCGGTGTCGGTTTGAACGTTGGGCACCGGGGCCAGGCCTGCGTCGGCGTCGGTGACGAAGGAGAGATTGACCGTGCCCATGTTGAGTTCGGCGGCCAGGACGACCTCCGGGTACTGCGTCATGTTGACGGTGTGCGCGCCCGCGGCGCGGAACCAGAGCGATTCCGCCCGGGTGGAGAACCGCGGGCCCTGAATCACGACGCAGGTGCCGGTGGGTGCGAAGTTCTCCTCCAGCGCCGCGAGCGCGCCGATCGCGAGGCGGCGCAACTCCGGATCGAACGGGTCGGCCGCGGCCAGGTGCCCGACCGTGCCCTGGTCGTAGAAGGTGTCGGCACGGCCCGAGGTGCGGTCGATGAACTGGTCGGTCACCACCAGCATCCCCGGCGGGTATGCGGGGCTGACGCCGCCGACGGCCGACGAGGAGATGATGGCCTTCACGCCCAGCGACGCGAGCGCCCAGATGTTGGCCCGATAGTTGATCAGGTGCGGCGCCACCGAATGGTCGCCGCCGTGCCGGGCCAGGAAGGCGACCCGCCGGCCGGCCCGCAGTCCGATGGTGATCGACGCCGAGGGAGGGCCATAGGGCGTGATGATGTCGACGGATGTCTCGGTGCCGGCGTCGAAGAGCCGGTACAGTCCGGACCCGCCGATGACGGCGACGCCCACGTCGGCGGCGCTGGTGGTGCTAGTGGTGGTGCTGGTGGTCTCGATCACGGGATCTCCAGAGGTTGGAAGACGGTTAGCGGGGGTAGACCCGGATCGGGGCCGCCAGCGGCCCGGCCTGGCTCAGCGGGAATGCCGCGAGCAGCCCGTCGCCCGCGTAGGCTACCGAAGCCACGGTCGAGGTGCCGCCGGACACGAGGTAGCGCTGCGACTGCTCCAACGGCATCGTGGCCGAGCCGCCGGCCGGCACCGCCACTGTGCTGGATGCGCCATTGTCGGGGGTGGCCGTGTAGGTGGCGTCGACGGTGCCCATGTTGACCAGGTTGAGTTGCGGGGACGGGCCGTCGGCGGCGGCCACCAGGAACTCGTCGGCGAGGGCGTCGGACGACGCGAACCAGGCGAAGTCGCGGCCTGCGGAACCCGCCGCGGAACTCTGCGCTGCGGCCACGATCGGCTCGCTGGCGGTCAGTTCCAGCGAGTAGGTACCGGGAACGAGCCCGGTCAGGGGCACCTCGGTGGCAACCCCCGGCTGGATGTCGACCTGGACCGAGGCCCCGGCCGCCTGGCCGGTCGCACCGGTCACACCGACCTGGACCGTCGCCGCCACCGTTCCGGGCACAAGCACCCGCACCGAGGTGACGTCGTCACTGAGGCCGCCGACCTCGTCGGGGGCATCCGATCCGGCCGCGTTGGAGACGATCACGCCGGCGATGGCCAATGCCTCGGCAGGGCCGTTGGAGGGACCGAGGAGGTCGACGCCGCCGGGTTCCAGCCCGCGCACGATGCTCTGCTGCAGCGTGGCCGCCACCTGGCCGCCCTTGGACTGCACGTGCAGCACGGGTGAGCGGAGGTTGGGGGCCAGTCCGGCGAGGGAAACGACCCGCTGGGTGCCCGGCTGCACGAGGATTCCGGTGGAGCCGGGGGCATCCACCTGACCGGTCTCGCCGAACACGGCCAGGTCGACGGTGGCCACGACCGTGGTGGGGTTGCTGAGCAGCACGAGGCTGGTGCGGCCGATGTCGGTGGAACCGCCGACGAGCCAACTATCACCGGCCGCCTCCCCGCAGCCCGCGACGGCCAGGCCACCGAGCGATTCGCCGCCCGCGATCTGGGACTGACTGCCCGTGACCAGCGGTGCCGCCCCCGACCCGGGCGGGGTCGGAACGCGCAGCAACTGCGGTGCGCCGAACGATTCGGTGTTCGCGTTGTCCGGGGCCGCGATGGACGTAACCTGCGGTTCGATCCACCCCGGCTCGCCCGACGCCGCATGGGCGCCGAAAACGGCTGCAGCGCTTCCGACGGAACTGGCGGCCTGTGCCTGGCTGGAATCCTCGGCCAGCACGAGGAGCGGCCCCGGGCAGACTCGTTGCTGCTCGCTCGGAGTCGGCGACACGATGATGGACGACGGCCCCTTCTCAAGCGTGGGCCAGGTGACGAGGGTTGCCGCGCCGACGGACGCGACGACGACGCCGAGACCGACCAATCCGGCCACCGCCCGCGCCCCGAACAGGGCGATTCCGCGTTTACTGGGCATGGTCGTGCTCCTCCGAACGGGCGCCGATTTCCGTGTCAGGTCCGGAGTCGGGTCCGGTACCGGAACCGACGTACGGTGACGTTCCAGGGACGGCTTCAGTCGACGTGACCGGTGCGGCTGTGTCGAGGGCGCTCGCCGCCGAGGGCGTGACGGCGCGCTCGGCGGAGGGCCGGAAGCCGGGCGCGGGCTTCCTACGGGCCGCCGCCTTGGCGATGCGCTTATTCTCCCTGGTGCGGGCCTTCGCCGTGTTGCGGATGGCGTCCCGGCTGGCCTGACGCACCGCCTCCGGCCCCGCACCGGTGGGGATCGACAGGAGCACGGTGGCCCCGACCACAAGCACGGCGATGACGAGGAACACCAGACCGAGGGTGCCCCCGGCGTTGGCCGGGATGGCGCCGTTGGCCGCGGTGGGGACCGGGGCATCCGTCACCTCGTACTGCCAGAGCCGGCCGAAGACCGTGTCTCCCACCGGCGCCAGGGCGGCGTTGCCGTCGAGGGCGGTCGTGGTGCGGCCGGCGGTCTCTTCTGCCGCGGGGGTGACCGGCGCCGTGTTTCCGGGACCGGCCGGTGCGACGGCGGCCGGTCGAAGCAGCACGAAACGGATGCCGAAGTCGGCCAGGCCGGCCGCTGCGTCGAGCCCGCTGCGCGAGGCGAGGTTTCCGGCCAAAGTGGCCAGCTCCTCCTCCCGCGGGCTGAGGGTCACGTCGGTGCTGCTGAGGGTGGACTGGGTGTTCAGGGTGGCGCCGGGACCGCGCACGATGGTCGCGAGGATGCCCCCGTCGGGTTGCGGCACGATCTGCAGGGTGCCGACCCGGGCATCCGTCTGCGCCTCGGCGCTGACGAACGCGGGCTGGGTGCGGTCGATGCCCTCGGCCACGACACTGGTGCCGAGGGGCAGGGCTGCGACCAGCGGCGCCACCACGATCACGAGCAGGGCGACCACGGTGACCGCCGGGGCGATGGCGAAGCGGCGCAGGCCGCGCAGGGCGAAGACGACCGCGCCGACCAGTCCGAGCCAGTACAGGCTGAGCCCGGCGCCGGCCCAGATGCCGACCGGCTGGCCGCCGACCGAGGAAAGGGAGAGCTGGCTGGCGGCGATGGCCGTGCCCGCACCGAGCAGGGCGGTCAGCAGCGCGAAGCTCGCGCCGCGGGCCCCAGGCAGGAAGAGGGCAAGGGCGCCGAGTACGGCCAGCGGAATCAGGAGCACCGGCACGAGCACGGACGCGTCGACACCGGGCAGCCCGAGCGTCTCGAGCAGCGGGGTCCACCCGCCGAGCTCACCGGACGGGAAGCCGAGCAACAGCTGCCACACCGAGACGTCGGGGGCGGGCAGAGGCAGGCCCGGGTCCGCCAGCAGGGCCAGCCAGTTGCCGCGCAGTCCCTGATTCCAGATTAGAGGTGCCGCGAGGGCGAGCGCCGCCAGAGGGATGCCGATGAACCGCATACCGCTGCGCCCACTGAGCAGCATGGCGATCAGCCAGACCACCAGGAGCGCGGGCGCGAGCGACGGCGCCGCAGCCACGATGGCGGCGAACAGCAGGGCCGCGGAGCCGGACGCCGACCACGAGCGGGCGGCCATGAACCCGGCGAAGAACAGCCACGGCAGCAGCAGGTGCACGAGGATCGCAGCCGGACGCCCGGCAGCGAGGGCGCTGAGGAAGGTGGGCGACAGCATCCAGAGCACGGCGGCGATGGCGCGAATGGACGCGCGCTCGGAGAGGCGGGTCGCGGCAAGCCAGGCGCCGAGGGCGGCCAGCGGCAGGGCAAGGAAGTGGAGCAGGACGAGCGAGAAGGACGGCGCCCAGAAGGTGAGCGAGCCCAGCACCGCCAGCACCGTGGCGAATGGGTCGGCGCCGCCGACAAAGCCCAGGCCGATGTCGCGCCAGCCGTAGCCGATGCTCCCCCAGAGTTCGGCGGGGGTGTCCGACAGTGGCAGCAGCGCGCCGCCGGTGAGGGTGCGGGCGCCGATCAGAGGGCCCAGGACGATGAGGCCGGCTACCAAGGCGGCCAACACGGTCCACGCGCCGCCACCGGAGATGAAGCGGATTTCAGGCACCTCGCCGTTCACGCTGGTGAGGCTGGCCTCACGGCGGAGCGCCTGGCGGCGGCGCACCTCGACGGTGGGCACGCGCAGCGAGGCGATCGACGCCCAGCCCAGGGTGCGGGTGGCACCGAAGCGGCGCCGGGCAGCACTCACCCGCAGACCGCTGAAAGCCGCGGCGAACGCGGCGGAGTACTCACCCAGAATCGCCCCGGGTTCCTTCTGCAGCAACTGCCCGAACGAGCGCAGCACCGCGAGGGGAACCAGGGCCAGCCAGTGCAGAGGGATCATCCAGCGCGGGGAGTAGACAAGCCGGCGATGCAGCTGCGCGGCGCGCATGGCACGGAGGCGCTTGCGGCGCGCGCGGCCGCGGGAGGAGCCGCTGGTGCCGGCAACGCCGTCTCCGGCTGAGGCCACCTGAGCCGCGGCGACGCCAGAGACGCGGTAACCGGCCATCCGCACGCGCACACAGAAATCGAGGGAGTCGTCCGCGGACGGCAGGGCCGGGTCGAAGCCGCCGAGCTGCTGCCAGACGAGGTGGCGCACCAGCATGCCGCCGGCGCTCACACCGAGCACGTCGCCCATTCCATCGTGCTGGCCCTGGTCGAGTTCGCTCTCCACCAGGGTGACGGTCGCACCGCCGGGCGTCAGGGACTGCCCGAATTCGTGGATGTAGTCGCCGGCGTCCCAGTCCATGACCTTGGGACCGGCCACGGCAACGGATGGCGCAATCTCCAGTTCGCCGAGCAGGGCCGTCAGGGCGTCGGGTTCCGGCGCACTGTCCTGGGCGAGGAGCCACAGCATTTCGCTATCGGACTCGGCGGGCGCGATGACCCTCTCGGCCGTGACGATGGCCTCGCCGAAGCTGAGTCCGGCATCCGCTGAGATGAAGTGAGTCGGTGCGTAGGCAGCCAGAAGCGCGGCCGTAGTGTCGGTCGATCCGCAGTCGACCGTGATCACGACGTCGGGTTGACGTGTCTGGCGACTCAGCGCCTCGAGAGTGCGGTCGAGGTGCTTGGCGCCGTTACGGGCAACGAGGATGGCGGTGACTCTGGCATGCATATGGAGAACAGCCTAGATTGGATCGGGCCCGATGAGGAGCAATGGGAGGGGCGAGCCTGAAAAACACTGTTTCGCCTCCGGTGCCGCAGCCGGCGTCGGGTCCGGATTCGCATGCCGTGGGTCGTTTTACGGCCCGTCTGAGGCCTAGCTGGCCCGCTTGCGCAGTTTGCGCCGTTCCCGCTCGGACAGGCCGCCCCAGATTCCGAACCGCTCGTCGTTGGCGAGCGCGTATTGCAGGCACTGGGTTTTCACCTCGCACGAGGAGCAGATCTTCTTGGCATCGCGGGTCGACCCTCCCTTTTCGGGGAAGAACGCCTCCGGATCGGTCTGCGCGCAGAGCGAGTCCGATTGCCACGACAGAAGATCGCCGTCGCCCGCTTCCTTGCGAACCCCGGGAACACCCAGACGAACCGGGTCAATGAACCAGTCCTCCGGTACCCCGGCACGAGACTCTGATAGCGCCATATCGTCATCCACCCCACTGCAAAATGTGCCCAAAATTACGCGTCAGCCCTAATTACAGCCGTGTAATTCCTTGCCGTCAAGTCGCTGATACTAAACCGTCAATATTTGTTGGAGGGTTTCGACTCGCCCAAGAGCGAAAATCGGTGAGATTTGATTGGTCACAACGCTGAGACGGATGCCGCCTGCCGCGATTCCCAGGCGCTTTGCACCATCTCCTCCAGGCTGTGGCGCATGGCCCAGTCCAGATCGCGGGCCGCGAGTTCGCCGGAGGCGACGATCCGGTCGGGGTCGCCCGCGCGGCGCGGACCGATCACGGGCGCGAAGTCGATGCCGGTGACGGCCGCCACGGTGGACATGATCTGCCCCACCGACACTCCGTCGCCGCTGCCGAGGTTGTAGACGGGCAGCACCGGCTCGCCGGCGTCCAGGTGCCGGGCCGCGGCCACGTGCGAGAGGGCCAGGTCTGCCACGTGGATGTAGTCCCGCACGCACGTTCCGTCGGCGGTGGCGTAGTCGTCGCCGTTGATGCTCGGGATGCGGCTCTCCATCAGCGCGTCGAAGACGAGGGGGAAGAGGTTGTGCGGGCTGGTGTCGCGCAGGTCGAGCGCTCCGGACCCGACCACGTTGAAGTAGCGCAGCGCCGTGTAGCGCAGTCCGGCGGCGACGGCCTGATCGCGCAGCAACCATTCGCCGATCAGTTTGGACTCGCCGTAGGGAGATTCGGGGTTCTTCGGGGTTTCCTCGGTGACCAGGTCGGTGTGCGGGGTGCCGTAGACGGCCGCGCTCGAGGAGAACACCATCCGTTTGACCTCGCACTCCTGCATGACCGCCAGCAGGGTGGCCATGGCCGTGACGTTCTGCTCGTAGGTGTGCAGCGGGCGCTGCACCGAGACCCCGGCGTACTTGTAGCCCGCGACGTGCACGACGCCGGTCACGGTGTGCTCGGCGAAGGTGCGCATCAGCAGCTCGCGGTCGAGGAGGGTGCCGCGCACAAACGGCACGTCGGCAGGCACGAATTCAGCGTGCCCGCTGGAGAGGTCGTCGATGACGACCACCTCGATGCCCTCTTTCAGGAAAGCACGAACGATGTGGGAACCGATGTATCCAGCACCTCCGGTGACAAGCCACGCCATCTGAACCTCGCAAGATCTGACGGCAATCGAGCACTGCCGCTCTGCAAGCCTAGCCTCGGTGGCGGGGGAACCGACCCGGGCCCTAGCCAAGACGGTGGCGCGCCCGCAGCATCCGCTCGTGGAACAACGGAAACGCTGCCGACGGCTCGCGCAGGTAGTCGTACTCCAGCGCCGTGACCATCGCCCGCACACACAACCCCCACTGTTTGCGAAGGAGCGCGTAGCTGAACCTCAGGGTGCGCCCGTTCTGGCTTGCAACAAGCAGATCGCGTTCCCGGTCGACCTCGAAGGCGATCGGATCGTCATGCCAGTCCTTCCCATCGATCTCAACGAAGGTCGACGGCCCGATCTGGCCACCGGGATGCCCGACCCCGCTGACGAACGGTTGCGGAACGAAGGGGATGCCCGCGGCCAGGGCCTTGAGTCGGAATTCCGTTTCCCCACCCGCGGCGGCGCGTCCGTCGACCTCGTCGCGCCAGGACTGAACCCGCAGCGGCGCGCGGGCGAAGATCCAGCCAAGGTCGTCGCGGATAATCCCGACGCCGTTTTCCTGGGCGCTGTGCAACGCGGCATCCAGACACACGATTGCGGTGACCCGGTCGTGGTTGTTCAGAATGTGCACGAGGGCCTCGTGCACGCTGGTACGCCACACGCAGTCGCCCCGTCCGTCGATCGCGTCGTCGCTCCACGTCACGCGACACCGCACACCGTCGAGCACATCCAGCCGTGCGCGCATGTCCGTCGGGCGCCGCAACCCGCGCGCGGCGCTGGGGACGCTGACGTGGAGCCTGCCGGTGGTTGGGGTCCAGATCCCGTAGGACTTCAGGCAGCTCAATCCGGCCAGCCGGCCTCCGATCCGGAACGCCTCGACGGCCGACGGCGGCGCCGAGTACCAGCCCTTGCGCACCCGCACGACCGTTCCCCGGTTGACCTCGCCGCGGAGGTGCCCATCGCTCCAGCCTCGGGCGCGGAGTGCGGCGCGTTTGACGAAGAGTCCGTGGTCGAGGATGTCCCTGGTGAGTGAGCGCATGGCCCGCAGCCTCGCAGCGGAGTCGAACCCGCGCCGCGGCATCCGTCACCTTGGGGATAACGCGCCGCCCCCACCGGGTGGGGGGGCACCGTTTCCCGCCCGGACGCTCCCGATCAGACCGCCCCAGCACCCCCGCGCTGCTGCGCGGAAGGGCGACCGCGAACGAATTCGACGGAGATTTTGCTCCGAACAGCGCACAAACCGGCAAATAGCGGGTTCGAGCGCAAAATCTCCGTCGAATTGGTGGGGAGCCAGGGCTAGGGGGTCGTGGCCAAGAAGACCTCGCCGACGCCGGCGAACGTGAGCGTGCCTTCGTCGGGCGTGATGTAGACGGACTCGCCGCGCTTGAGGGCGACGGATGCCCCCGCACCGGCCACCAGGAATCCCCCGGCCGTGCAGATGGCGATCGCGGGCCCCGTCAGCGTGAACTGCCGCATCGGCACTCCCGCGCGAGAAGCCGCAGCCGCATCTGCACCAGCACCCGCGCGAGAAGCCGCAGCCGCACGAGCACCCGCAGCCGCAGCCGCAGGCGCACCCGCACCCCCGGCTTCCGCCGCGATGTGCACGAGCACGAAGTCGTCCACGTCGGGTCGGTACTCCGAGACGCCCGGAGACGACAGCACGGGCGGAAGGTACGGCACGGGCAGCGGTGTGAATTCGAGCACCTCGAGCAGTTCGTCGACGTCGATGTGCTTGGGGCTCAGCCCGCCGCGCAGCACGTTGTCCGAGGCGGCCATCAGCTCCACACCGAGGCCGGACAGGTAGGCGTGGATGTTCCCGGCAGGTAGGTAGAGCACCTCGCCTCGGCGCAGCGACACCCGGTTCGTCAGCAGCGAGATCACGATGCCGGGATCCCCCGGGTAGGCACGGGCGAGGTCCCGCACGGTGGCGAGTTCGAGCGGGTAGTCGAGGATCGCGCCGCTCTCGGCCAGGTCGGCCGCGCTGACGGCGAGGGCAACCACCCGCTCGACCAGCCAGGCCACCTCGCCGGAATCGCCGCCGCGGCCGTCGCGCAACAACCAGTCGACGCAGTCGCGCAGGGCGTCGTCGCCGAGCAGGTGCCGCTCGAGCGCATCGAGCGCGCCGGGCTGCGGGTCGTCCGAGGCCACGTCGAGGGCGCGCAGCTCGCCCAGGATGCCGCGGATCTCGACCGGCTCGCGGAACCCGCAGAGGGCCTCGAAGGTGTCGCTCAGGGCGAAAATCACCTCGGGCTTATGGAACGGGTCGCGGTAGTTGCGGTCCGCCGCATCCTGCGGAATGCCGGCCGCGTTCTCCAGGCCGAAGCCGATCCGTGCCCGCTCCGCGGTCGGGTGCGCCTGCAGCGAGAGCGGTCCCGCGGCGGCGAGGATCTTCAGGAGATACGGCAACCGCGGAGCAGCGGGCGCGGCGAGCGCGGCGCCGAGGGCCTCCTTCGGGGCTGCGTGGATCCAGTCCAGGAGGGTGTGGTGGCCGCCGACCTGCTCGGGGTCGGTGATGACGCTCGGCGATCCCGGGTGAGCGCCCAGCCAGAGTTCGGCCTCAGCTGTGCCCGACGGATCGTAGCCGAGCAGACCCGCGATGGCGGTGGTCGAACCCCAGGCATAGTGCCGCGGCGTATTGGTGATGCCCACAAACATGGCGCTCTCCTGCACTCTTAGGTTTAGACCAAACTACCAACCGCTTGCGGCGTGCCGGTTCCGCGACCGTAGGCTGCGAACATCCGCCGACCGCCGCACGCCGGCCGTCGCCACCCCCTGCAATGGAGCACCTGATGACCTTCGAGCTACTTCCCAGCGACTTCTACGGCTACGAGAATCTGCTGACCGATCAGGAGAAGACCGCGCTCGCCAATCTGCGCGCCTACCTCGAGTCCGACGTTCGGCCCATCGCGAACGGATGCTGGGAGCGCGCCGAGTTCCCGGCCGAGGTCATCCGGCCGCTGGCGGCGCTCGGGGCCTATTCCTTCGGCTGGCCTGAGACCCGGCCCTTCCAGAACTCCGCGGTGTTCCGCGGCTTCGTGGCCCTGGAGACGGCGCGCGTGGACGCATCCGTCGCCACGTTCGTCGGGGTGCAGAACGGCCTCGCCTGCGGAACCATCTCGGCGACCGGCTCGCCGGAGCAACGCGACGAGTGGCTGCCGCGCCTGGCGAGCGGGGAGCTCGTGGGGGCATTCGGGCTGACCGAGCCGCTCTCCGGCTCGGACGCGGCGCAGGGACTGCGCACGACGGCCACCCGCACCGGCGACACTTGGCTTCTGAACGGCGCCAAGCGCTGGATCGGCAACGCCACCTTTTCCGACATCACCATCATCTGGGCGAAAGACACCGCCGACGGCATGGTCAAGGGCTTCATCGTGACCACCGACACCCCCGGCTACAGCGCCACCAGGATCGAGGGCAAGATCAGCCTGCGCTCGGTGCAGAACGCCGACATCGTGCTCGAGAACGTGGCCGTGCCCGAAAAGAACCGGCTACAGAACGCGAACTCGTTCAAGGACACCGCCAAGGTTCTGCGCCTGACCCGCGCCGAGGTGGCCTGGGCGGCCGTGGGAACGTCGATCGGCGCCTACGAGGCGGCCGTCGCGTACGCGAAGGAGCGTACGCAGTTCGGCAAGGAGATCGGCGGCCACCAGCTGGTGCAGGACCTGCTGGTGAAGTCGCTGGGCAACATCACCGCCAGCCTGGGCATGGTCGTGCGGGTCTCGCAGATGCTCGACGAGGGCAGCCAGCGCGACGAGCACGCCGCCCTGGCCAAGCTCTTCACGACCGCCCGGATGCGCGAAACGGTCGCCTGGTGCCGCGAACTATTCGGCGGCAACGGCATCGTGCTCTCGTACGATGTGGCGCGCTTCTTCTCCGACGCCGAGGCCGTCTACTCCTATGAGGGCACCCGGGAGATGAACACCCTGATCGTGGGGCGCAGCATCACCGGCCAGGCGGCCTTCGTCTAGGCGAGTCAGGGGCCGCGCCCGCCTTACCGCCGCGAGCCCCGAACGAATTCGACGGAGATTTGGGCGAAACTAGTCCTCAAAACCCCGAAAACGCGCTTTTACGGGAGAATCTCCGTCGAATTGGTTCAACGCCGAGCGGGCCCGGGTCGCGTCGGGCGGCTACGCCAGCGTCAGGAAGAGCTTCTCCAGCTCTTCGACCGTGAGGGAATTTTCCCCCTGCGGGTTGTCGAGGCACTCGCGCATCGCCGTGGAGACGATGACGAAACCGGCCTTGTCGAGGGCGCTGGACACGGCGGCAAGCTGAGTGACGACATCCTTGCAGCTGCCGCCGGCCTCGACGGCGGTGATGACCGCCGCGAGCTGGCCCTGGGCCCGGCGCAACCGGTTGAGGATCTTCTTCTGGTTCTGTTCCCCAGCGACGTCTGCAGCAGCGACGTCGGCAGCGGTAGCGGTGATTTCGGTCATGCCGGAATCCTTTCAGACTTGGCGGCGATGACGGGCATCAGGCCGAGAGCGGTTTCGCCGGCGATCCAGGTGCGGTAGCCGCCGTCGAGGTTCTGCACGTCCAGCCCGTTCTGGCTCAAAATGCGTGCGGCCGTGTGCCCGCGCTGGCCCACCTGGCAGTGCACGATCACAGGTGCGTCGGGCAGCTCGGCCAGGCGGTCCCGCAGTTCGTCCACCGGAACGTTGATCGCGCCGGGAATGTTCCCGGCGGCGAACTCCGCCGCCGAGCGCACATCCACGAGCACCGCGCCCGCGGCCCGGGCTGCGGCCAGCTCGTGCCACTGCAGCGCACGCGTCGTTCCCGCGGCAAGGTTGTCGGCGACATAGCCGAGCTGGTTGATCGGGTCCTTCGCCGACGCGTACTGCGGCGCGTATGCCAGCTCGAGGCGGGTGAGAGCGGATGCCGTCAGTCCGCCGGTCATCGCCGTCGCCAGGATGTCGATGCGCTTGTCGACGCCGCTGCCGCCGACGATCTGGGCGCCGAGGATGGCATCCGTCGCCGGGTCGACCAGGAGCTTCATCGACATGCCCTCGGCGCCGGGGTAGTACGTGGCGTGCGAGGCCGGGTGGGTGTGCACGACCCGGTGCGCGCGGCCGCGCTGCACGAGACGCTTCTCGCTCCAGCCGACCATGGCCGCCGTCAGGCCGAAGATGCCGAGGATGGCGG
Source organism: Cryobacterium sp. M23 (assembly GCF_002929655.1). NCBI lineage: Bacteria > Bacillati > Actinomycetota > Actinomycetes > Micrococcales > Microbacteriaceae > Cryobacterium > Cryobacterium sp. M23. The sequence goes on along the minus strand of NZ_PJJV01000079.1, from coordinate 102,073 downwards.
TTCCGAGCACCGGGGAGGCCGACGCGGGCTCGCCGGCGATGCTGTCGGCGGCCGCCCGGCCGTGCCGGTTTGCGAGGCCGGCCATGGTGATCAGGATGCCGCTGTTGTCGACGGCGTCGATCTTCTCGACGCCGTCGCCGACCGCGTAGATCGACGGGTCGTTGGTCTGCTGACTGCCATCGACGGCGATACCGCCGCTCGCGCCGATCGTGATGCCCGCCCGGGCGGCGAGCGAGGTGTCGGGGAGCACCCCGACGGAGTCGATGACGAGGTCGGCCGGAACGATGGATCCGTCGCTGAGCTTGACTCCCGCGTCGGCGGCGGCGACGACGGTCGTGTTCAGGCGTACGTCAACGCCCCTCAAGAGCAGCTCGTCGAAGATCGGCGCGGCCATCTCGGCGTCGAAGGGCCCGAAGACCTGGGAGCCGAACTCGACCAGGGTCACGTGCACGCCGCGGCGAACGAGGTTTTCGACGGCCTCCAAGCCGATGAACCCGGCGCCGATGACGACGGCGGAGGCCTGACCCGTGATGCCGGCCAGCAGAGCGGTGATGTGGTCGACGTCGTCGACCGTGCGCAGGGTGCGAGTGGCGAGGCCGGCCGGGGTGATCCCGGTTCGGGCCGTCGCTCCGGCAGCCAGGATGAGGCGGTCGTACGTCTCGGTGGTCTCGGCGCCGGTCTGCGTTTGGCGCACGGAGATCGTCTTCGCTTGCCGGTCGATCGCCGTGACCTCGTGGTCGACGCGCACGTCGAGGCGGAAGCGGGCCCCGAGGGATTCCGGGGTCTGGAGTAGGAGATTGCTGCGGTCCGTGATCACGCCGCCCACGTAATAGGGAAGTCCGCAGTTTGCGAACGAGACATAGTGGCCGCGTTCAAATACAATGATGTCTGCCGTCTCGTCCAGCCGACGCAACCGCGTCGCCGCCGACATTCCGCCCGCAACTCCACCAACAATGATCGTTTTCATTCGAACCTCCGGGATAAGTATACCCCAGGGGGTATAGAAAATGATCGATGGCCGCCCCGGCACGCTCTAGCCTTAGACACATGCCCGCCGTCCAGAGTCGATTCGTCGTTCGCACCTTCGCGACGCTCGTCTTTTTCTCCGTCCTGGCCGGCCAGTTCTGGCGCAGCCTGTTCGGCTGGTGGGGCTACGGCGCGATCGCGCTGGTCATCGTCGTGAGCAGCGTCGTCGCCCTCGTCAAATTGAACCCGGACTGGATGTGGTCGCGGTTCCCGAAATCGCTCATCGCCTTCCTCGGTCTGGCCACCCTGTCGCTGGCCTGGTCGTTCTACCTCGGCGCTTCCCTGATCGGGGTCACCCTGCAGTGGGCAACCACGCTGGCCGCACTGTTCCTCGCCCTGTGCCTGAGTTGGGCCGAGCTGCTGCGCACGCTCGCCGCCGCACTGCGCTGGATCCTCGCCCTGTCCCTCGCCTTCGAGCTCATCGTCGCCGTGTTCGTGCGGCAGGCCGTGCTCCCCTTCTGGGTCGACTACGGCACCCGCAACGTGCCGGAGTCGTACTACTGGACCCGCAGCATCCTGTTGCAGGGCGGCCCGATCGAGGGCATCGTCGCCAACCGCAACCTGCTCGGATTCGTGGCGCTGATCGCCGTGATCGTCTTCGCCGTGCAGCTCGCCGCCGGCACCGTGAGCCGCAACTGGGGTCTGGCGTGGCTGGGCCTCGGGGTGCTCATGCTGCTGCTGACCCGGTCCGCGACCGTGACGCTTGCCGCTGCCGCCGTCGCCGCAGCGCTGCTCTTCGCCCTCTGGGCCCGCCGCCGGCTCCCCGAGGGGCGCCGGCCGGTGTACCTGGTGGCCGCGGCATCCGTGGTCGTCGGCGGTGTCGGCCTGGTGGCCCTCACGCCGCAGCTCCTCGCCCTGCTCGGCAAATCCGCCGACCTCACCGGCCGCCTCGACATCTGGCGCAGCGTGGCCGGGCTGGCCGCCGAGCGCCCAGTGTTCGGCTGGGGCTGGGTGAGCTACTGGGCCCCCTGGGTCGAACCCTTCGAGGGTCTCGCCGTGCGCCGGGGCGTCGTCTACCTTCAGGCGCACAACGCCTGGCTCGACGTCTGGCTGCAGCTGGGCGTCCTCGGGCTGATCATCTTCGCCGCCGCCGTTTTCTCCACGCTGTGGCGCTGCTGGTTCCTCGCGGTCGACCGGCCCAGGCGCGCCCTCGCCGACACGGAACCCTACGCGGCCTCCGCCCTGCTCCCGCTGCTGCTCCTGGTAGCCCTGATCGCCCAGAGCCTGGCCGAAAGCCGCATCCTGATCGAGTCCGGCTGGCTGCTGCTGGTCGTGCTCGCCGTGATCACAAAGCGACAGCAGGCAACCAATCAACGGATGCCTTAGGCGGTAGCGTGGGAACGTCATGACCTACCGCGCGTATCCCCCCGCCGTGCCGGACCAGTTCACACGGCTGTTCGCCTCCCCCAAGTTCGCCTCCTCGCTGGCGCTGGTCATCATCGGCTTCGCCTTTTCGACCACTGCCCTGCGCGCCGTGATCGGCCCGCCCGGCGTCGTCGGCATTCTCGTGGGCCTCGTCGTGCTGGCCGCGTTCTCGCTCACCGCCCGCTGGGCCGGCGTCGACTGGCACGGGCTCCTGCCGATCTCGATCATGGTCTTCGTGGGCTGGTGTGCCCTGTCGGTGCTGTGGTCCAGCTACCCGCTGCAAACCCTCAGCGCTTCGCTCTACCAGCTCGCCTTCACCTTTTTGGCCATCTACATCGCCCTGGCCCGCGACACCATCCAGGTCGTGCGCGCCACCGGCGACGTGCTGCGGGTGCTGCTCGGACTGTCCCTGGCTCTGGAGGTGCTCTCCGGCCTGCTGCTCGACACGCCCTTCGTCTTCCTCGGCATCCAGGGCAACATCGACTCTTTCGGGCCCGTGCAGGGCCTCTTCGGCTCTCGCAACGTGTTCGGGTTGGTCTCGCTGATCGCGGCGGTCACTTTCGCGGTCGAACTGCGGTCCCGGTCGGTGCGGCGCGGGCTCGGCATCGGCTCCATCGCCCTGGCCGTGTTCGGCCTGCTACTCACCCGCTCCCCCGTCATCCTCGTGGTGGCCCTGTTCGTGGGCCTCGCCGCGCTGGCGCTGATCTGGCTGCGCGCCACGCCCGCCGCGAACCGGTGGCTGCTGCAGATCGGGCTGCTCGGCGGCACCGTCGTGGCCGGCATCATCGCGGTTGCGGCCCGCGCGCGCATCACCGACCAGCTGAACGCGGGCAGCGAGTTCGAGGCCCGCACCACACTCTGGGGCGAAATCTGGCGACTGGCCATGCTGAACCCGCTCGAGGGTTGGGGCTGGGCCGGTCTCTGGCCCGTCGACGTGACGCCCTACGGCTGGCTCAGCTTCGTCACCGGGCGCCCGCAGGCCTCCGCGCTGAACGCGTTCCTCGACGTCTACTTCCAGGTCGGCCTGGTCGGCCTCCTGTCGTTCCTCGCGCTCGTGATGCTCGCCTTCTGGCGGTCGTGGCTGCTTGCCTCGGACAAACGCTCGATGGTCTACGTCTGGTCGCCGCTGGTGCTGGTGACCCTGCTGGTCACCTCGGCGGCTGAAAGCACCGTGCTGGTCGACTTCGGCTGGCTGCTGCTGCTGATCTGCGCGGTGAAGGCCGCGCAGGGCAAGAGCTGGCGCAGCCTGCTGCAGCCCACCCCGCACCGGCACCCGGAGAACTGAGCGGGGGCCGAGCCGAGCGAAAGCTCAGACCGGCTGCACCAGGTCGCGCAGCATGTCCTGTAGGCCGAGGCCGAAGCGACGGTAGTCGCCGGCACGCCAGCCCGCGAAAACGGACGCGACCCGGGCCGCGCGCAGGGCCGGAAGGGTGCTGCGCCGGCGTTCGTGGGCCAGCTTGGCGTCGATCAGGGCGAGCGTTCCGGCTGCCGGCGCAGGCTGCAGCTGCGCCGCCCGCGCCTGCAGCGCCTGAGCTCGGGCCAGCAAACGGGCGTTGCGCGCCGTGCGCGGCGCCCGCAGCCGGCCAAACCTGCCGGCCGCGTCGAGGTTGGAGGCGCCGATCTGGTTTCCTGCGTGCTGGCGGTAGTCCAGCAGCGGGATTTCAAGCAGGTCGACCTCCCCGGTCGCGGCGGCAACGATCGCCAGCCATTCGTCGTGCACCCACGCCGCCGGAAACGGTCGTGCACGCTGCACGAGCCCGCGGCGCAGCATCACGGTGGCGCCGGTTACAGTGTTGCGGCGCAGCAGGATGTCGAAGGCGTTCCCCTCATGCTCCGCGGCCCGCTCCGCGGCGGTGACCCCCAGGGTGGCGAGCAGGGTGCGGCCCGTCGGCAGGCCCGCCTCGTCGACGAGGCGGGCATCCGTATGCAGCAGTTGCAGGTCCGGGCGGACCCGGAACTCGGCGATCAGCAGGGCCAGCCGCTCCGGGGGCCACACGTCATCCTGGTCGCTGAGCGCGATCAGCTCGCCCGTGCAGTCAGTGAGCGCCTGCTCGAAGTTCGCGGTGACGCCCAGCGGGGCAGAGTTGCGGATCAGGCGCAGGGTCACGGCCTGCCGCGGATGCTCTACCTTCCAGGCAGCGAAGACGCTTTCCACCTCAGCCGGGGTGTCGTCAGTGGAGCCGTCGTCGGAGACGACGATCTCGTCGGCGGGCGCGGTCTGGCCGAGGATGCTGCGCAGCTGCTCCTCGATGAACGCGGAGCCGTTGTAGGTGCAGAGGGCCACGGACACGCGCGGTAGGGATGCCCCGGGCGCGCGCGACGAGGAAGCGGTGGAGCGAGCCATCAGCGTCGCTTCAGGCCGACCGACAGCACGCCGAGGAAGAGGCCGCCCATGACCGTCTGCGAGCCCAGCATCATCAGCAGGGCAGATGGGATGGCCACCCGCACGGTGGCACCGGCCTCAAGCGCGCCATAACCGCCCGCCGCCCAGCCGATCAGCTGCGACAAGGCTATGCCCAGGCCGATCAGGAACAGCACGACCCCGAGGATCGCACCGCTCTCGAGGCTGATGCGTTTCTCGAGCCGTTCGAAGTTGCGGCTGCGGGGGATGCGGAACCCCTCATGCTGGGCGTAGATCTTGGTGAGCAGGGCGAACAGGAAGGCCTGGTAGCCGACGACCGCCAGGGCGGCCAGGTAGATCTGACTGGAGTAGGTGAAGCCCACCTCCCCCACCACGACGGGTCCGAAGCCGAGCAGCACGGTGCCGACCAGGCCGATCAGGAACGCGGAGATGCCGGGGATCAGGAACAGCCAGCGCGGGCTGAAGATGAGCAGGAACCGCAGGTGCCGCCAGCCGTCCCGCCAGCTGCGCAGGTGCGGCGGCCGGCTGCGGCCGTCCTTCTTAAGCGTGGTCGGCACTTCGCTCACCCGGGACCCACCGAGTGTGGACTTGACCACCATCTCGCTGGCGAACTCCATGCCCGAGGTCTGCAAGTGCAGGGCAAGCATCGACTGGCGGTTGAAGCCGCGCAGCCCGCAGTGGAAATCCTTGATCGGGGAACGGAACAGGGAGCGCCCGATCCACGACAGCACCGGGTTTCCGAGGTACCGGTGCAGCGGCGGCATGGCGCCGGGTTCGATGCCGCCGCGAAAGCGGTTGCCCATGACCAGTTCATCGCTCGCACGCAGCCGCTCAACGAAACCGTCGAGTTCGCTGAAGTCGTAGCTGTCGTCGGCGTCACCCATGATCACATAGGTGCCGTGGGCGGCCTCCATGCCTACGATGAGAGCGCTGCCGTAGCCTTTTTCCGTGACATTCACGACCCGGGCCCCGTGCGCCTCGGCGATCTGCTGCGACCCGTCAGTGCTGCCGTTGTCGGCGATCAGGACCTCACCGGTGATGCCGCTTCGCCGCAGATATCCCTGGGCCTTGTCGATGCAGATCGCAAGCGTCTCGGCCTCATTGAGGCACGGCATCAGGATCGAAAGTTCAATGGTTGCGGTGAATGTCATGCTCGCTGCAAGTCCCGTCATTGTTGGTCTGGCCCCCTCATCGTACAGACTGGGCTGTGTGGACCTTGGACTGGTTGTGTCGACGCTCGGCCGTGTCGAGAGCCTGAAGCGACTCTTCGATTCCCTGTCTGGTCAGCTATTGGTGGGTGACACGCTCCTTGTGGTCGCCCAGCGAAACCTGTCTGAAGTGGAGGCCCTCGCATCCGTCTATCGCTCGGAGAGCATGCGAATCATCGTGACGACGTCGCCGCCCGGGGCTGCCCGCGGCCGGAACGCGGGCGTCGCGGCGCTGCCGGCCGACCGGGATCTGCTGCTTAATTTTCCCAATGACACCACCTGGTACCCACCGGGCGCGCTGCAACGAATGAGGCTTCTCCCCGAGGGCTTCCTTGCGGGCGCCCTCACAGTGGTCGACGAGAACGGGCCTAAGTTCGTGCTGCCCGAGCCGGGCGCGGCCCTGACCCGGTGGACGGTCTGGAGCGTGATCGAGATGGGCATCCTGATCCGGCGCAGCGTGTTCGACCGGATCGGGGGCTTCAACCCGGAGATTGGCACCGGCGCCCCGACGCCCTGGCAGGCCGGGGAGGCCACGGACCTGCTCCTGAAACTGATCTGTGCCGGGGAGCACCTCGGCTTCGCTTGGCAGCCGCCCGCGCTCACGGTGGGCGGGATCAGCGACCCGAGCGGGCTCAGCAGCGCGGAACGCCGTCACAAGCTGCGCGGCTACGGCCGCGGGCTGGGACGCCTGGTGACCCGCTGGCGGTATCCGTTGTGGTGGCGGTTCGCGTTCCTCGGCGGCGGTCTGTTCTTCGGTCTGCGCAATCGCGGCACGAACGCCCTCACTGACGGCTGGTGGGTGTTCCTCGGCCGGCTCGAAGGAATGCTTGGGCGCGCCCTCGGCCCCGTCGGCACGCTCACCGCGGTGACCCGATGACGGCCGATCTGCCCGCCCCTCTCCGTCTGCGCCGGGCCACACTCAGCCTGATCACCCTGCTCGGGGGTGTATCGCTGGCCGTCATCCCCGCAGCAACGGTCGCCATCTCGTCCCGACTGTTCAGCCGGCCGGAGCAGGGCGTCATTGCCGTGGCGGTGATGGTGGCCACCTTCGCCGGCCAGCTCACCTTCGCGGTCGTGCTGGAATCCCGGCTCAGCTCGGCGGCAACCGACCGCCGGGTGGTGTTCCCGCTCTGGCTGGCCGGCCTTGCCCTGGTCGCCGCCGTGGTGATCGCCCTCAACGCCACGAACCCGGTCGTGCTCTGTCTCGGCCTGCCTCTGCTGATCGCCGCGCTGGAAGTGGGCCGGGGCGTCTCGGTCGCCGAGCGTCTCGACCTGCGGGAGATCTGGGCATCCATCGCCGTGGGGCTCGGTGCCCTCGCCGGTGTGGCGGCAGCGTTCACCGGCCAGGACTGGGCGCTGATCCCGCTCGTGGCCGGAATCGCCCTGGCCACCCCGGTGCGCTGCCTGCCGGTGACGCACCGGGCCAGTCGCCCCGAGCCGGCCGTGATGAGCTGGGTGGTGGCCGACACGGCGATCACCGGGGTGATCTATCCGCTCCTGAATGTAATGATCCTGACACTGATCGGGCCCGGCGGCGCAGTGCTGTTCACGGCGATCGCGACGGTGTCCGGCCTGCTCGCGATCCCCCTGAACTTCATGCGACTGCGGCTGCTCAAGGAGCATTCCCGGCTCGACATCGTGGTGTCGGCCGGCGCGGTGGTCGCGGCCGTGGTGGTGCTGATGATGCTGGAGCTCACCGGAGTGCTCGGCTTCATCTTCGGCGGCGTCTGGACCGGCTCGGCCGCCGTCCTGCCGCTGGTGCTCGCGTGCGGCTGGCGGGCCGCGTCGCTCGCCACGACGATTCCGTTCGCCGCGTTGCGCCGGATGGGCGAGGTGCGGCTGCTCACCGGGCTGCGCGCCGCAGTCTCCGTGATGGCGTTCGTCCTCGCCGGGATCGGCCTGGCGCTGAACAGCCTATCCGCCGTGTTCCTGGGCCTGCTCATCGCTGAGCTGGCCTCGGCGGTGGTCTACGAGCTCGCGCGACGCCGCCGGGTGCGCGCCGCCGCGCTGGTCGTGGTGGCCGCCGCGTGAGCCGTGTCCTCGTCGATCTGCTCTTCTACACCGGCCGCAAGGGCGGCATGGAGTCGTACGTGCGGGAGGTGTACGGCCGGATCGAACCGGATGCCGGCGGGATCGAATTCATCGGCCTCGCGTCGAGCGAGCTGGCCGGCTCGGACACGTCCTGGTTCCCCGGCGAGATCGTCGACTCGGGCATCAGCGGTGAGAACCGGATCGCCTGGGCCCGCGGTGAGCTCGTCACCGTCGCCCGCGCGGCCCGCTGGCTGCGCGCCGATCTGGTGCACTGTCCGGCAAACCTCGGCCCGGTCTGGTCGCGGGTGCCCGTGGTGCTCACGGTGCATGACCTGCTGCCGTTCCGGCATCCGGAATACGTGCCTGGGGCCTATTCGCGCATTCTCCGCACCATGATCCGGGTGGCCGCGCACGGCGCCCGCCGCGTTCTCACCGTGAGCGTCGCCTCGGCAGAAGACATCGTGCGCTATCTGCGGGTTCCGGCCGCCCGCATCGACGTGGTGCCGCTCGCGGGCAAGGACCCGGCTGCGAACCCGGACCCTGTGCCTCTCCCCCGGTTGCCTGGCCGGCTAATGGCCGTGGGCAACCGGATGCCGCACAAGAACTTCCCCCTGCTGCTGGAGGCCCTCGCCCTGATCCCCGCCGAGTCCCGGCCGCACCTGGTGATCACCGGCAGCCACGGCGACGACCCGCTCACCCCCGTCGTTGCCCGGCTCGGTCTGGAGCCGTGGGTGTCGCTGCGGGGCTGGCTGAGCGCCGAGGAACTCGACCGGTGCTACGCCGAGTCGAGCCTGATCGTCTTCCCGACCCTGTTCGAGGGCTTCGGACTGCCGGTGTTGGAGGCCATGTCTCGAGGCTGCCCCGTGGTTTGCTCCGACATCCCGGTGCTGCACGAGGTCGCCGGAGAGGCGGCCGTCTACGTCGCGCCGCGGGATACCGCGGCCCTCGCGGCGACGCTGTCCCGCCTGCTCGACGACCCGGCCGAGCTGGCGCGCCTGTCAGCACAGGGCCGTGACCGCGCCCGCACCTTCTCGTGGGCGAAGACCGCCCGGGACACCCTGGCGTCGTTTCAGCGGGCTCTCGCCGAGCGGTAGCGCGCCAGAATCTGGTCGACCGAGGCGCTCAGGCCGTGGCTGACCCGCTCGCGCCGGAACCAGTCGAGCGTGGAGCGGCGCAGGGGCTCGCCGGCCTCGACCGCTCGCACAATAGCCCCGCCAAGTTCGGCGGGCGCCACGGAGAGGGCCACGTAGCCGTTGACGCCGTCGACGACCAGCTCCGCTGCGGCGTTGTCGGGGCCCGCCACCACCACGCTGGGCGTGCCGAAGGCCGCCGCCTCGGCGATGACGAGCCCGAAGCCCTCCCGGGCCGACGGGTTGACCAGCACCCGAGCACCCTGCACGAGGCCCCTCAGCTCGTTGTCGCTCACTCGGCCGAGCAGCTCGACGGCGGAGTCGAGGCCGAGTTCGCGCACTCGTGCGGCCACCCGGGGCGTTTCGGGGCCGGTGCCCACGATAACCGCGCGCAGGGCCGGGACCTGGCTGCGGGCCTCCCGCAGGGCCGGAATGAGATCGATCACGCGTTTGTCGGCGATGTGCCGGCCCACGAAGACCAGGTACGGGTCGGCCGGGCGCTCGGTTGTGGCATCGGGCTCGTCGCCGACGAGGTCGACCAGACCCAGGGCGACCGGCTGGGCACGGCGCCGATAGCGGCGCAGCCGGGCACCAGTGAACTCGCTGTTGACGGTGTGCAAGTCACCGAGGCGGATGCCCACGGTCTGCAGCAGGAACGCGATCGCTCCCGGCAGCGAGCCGGCGTACTCCCGCCACTTCGGCCACGGCCAGACCTCGAGCCAGTCCACGACGACGAACGTTTTCGTCCCGACCAGCGCCAGGGCCACTGCGAATATGTTAAGCACGGGCAAAGCACTTACCACCACGAGATCATAGTGACCGCGATGGCTGTGGAAGTGTCGAAAGAGGGCGAAAGCGAATGCGACAGCCGCGGTGGGCGTGCGCGTTCCGGCCGAATCGCTGATGTCTCCGGCCCAGACCGGAACGACAGTGAATACAGCCGTCGGTGACTCCACGGCCTGCTGCGTCCGTGTCACATAGTCGACGTCACTGCCGTTCAAGATGAGCAGCTCCGCGAGTCGCCGGTAGACCCGTTCACCCCCGCCGGTGGTCCGGGGAAACAGGCAATCGTAGGCGATCGCGACGCGCGGGCGGCTCATCTCAGTGCTTCTTCGAGCCAGCGAGTGCAGCACGCTCGTCGCGAACAACGCTCTGCTCTTGGCGAGCGACGCTCTGTCCGAGGAGTCCCACCCACAGGACGAAGCCGACGGACACAACCCCAAAGAGCAGGCAGAGGGCAGGCCAGCCAAGCGGGGGCTGCCATTGGGGATCGCTCCACATGGCGCTCGGCAGAGCCTCCGATCCGGTCACGTAACGGCGTAGCACCAAGGCAAAGGCGACAGCACCATACAGCAGAATCAGCGCGGCACCGATCCACGTCACACGAGGCGCCAGAAAAGCGAGTCGGTCGCCGGCGGGACCCGATAGCAGCCAGCCCGCGACGACGGCCACTCCCAGGTACAGAAAGAGACCGTAGCGGCCTTGCCAGATAATCCCGGTGCTCGCTACACCGTAGGCCTGCACCAGCGCAGGTACCAATATCGCCGACAGAGAGACAGTGGCCAGGGTCAGGACACCGCGCCGATCCAATGCCGTGACCGCGAGCACAAGCAGGATCGCGCTGGCAGCCACGATCGGCCAGAAGGCGACGTCGGGCAGGCTCGCGTCGAACCAGCCGAAGTAGCCAACCGCCTGTTTCAGGAAAGGCACGGTCAGGCGCAGCATGTAGACGACTCCGGTCGGGAATGACGCCCCGACGAGAGGCGCGTCCGCCTTCTCCGCCTGCCCCGACAGGCTGCCTCCGCCGAGTGTCCAGAGCACGGAGAAGAGCCCGGTGACCGCGATAACGGTGAGCCATAGGTAGCTCCGGCGATTCGTGAACAGACCCCGCACGCTGGACCAGCCACCGACCAGGAAGCACAGCAACACAACGACCAACAGCCACAGCGGACCCAGCGCCCTCGCATTCGCGAGCACGGCGGAGGCCACTGTCACGATGACCCACAGGTACCAGCGGGGCAGGTTGACCGCAGGCCTGGCGGGATGGAACGTTTGCAGCAGACGAGGCAAGGCTGTCCACAGCGCGACGGCAGAAGCGATTTCCACACCGTTCGGATTCACGGACCCGAGGAGGTAGATGATCATGGGACTCGCCGCAAAGGCAACCGCAAAGGGCATCCACCGGGCACGGGCGCCGGCGACCGCGGTCTGATAGGCCCAGGCAAGAAACACGGAGCCGAACAGGGCGCTCAGGATACGCAGGATGTAGACGCCGGCCGAGCCGTCGACGAACAGGCTCGGCCAGCCGATCACGTAGTAGTACAGGGGATTGTATCTCGCCACCCAGCTAGAAGGGCTCGTGGCGCCGTCAGGGTCACCGATCTCCACACCACAACTTGCCGGAACCTCTGGGTGATAGACAAAGCACTGGATCTGAGGGCTGACCGACCACCCGGCGGGGAGATTGAACACCGGATGTCTGGCGTCCGGTTCAAAGTGACCGACGAGTTCACCACGGAGCTGGCCAACGGCCTTGATGACGTGCGCGTTCTCGTCCGGGACCGAGAAGATAGGGCTGGCCAACGACCACAGTGTCGAGAGCAAAGCGAAGAAGACGAACGCCGTCCAGAAGGTGCCTGTTCGGCGTCCGTCGCTCACTGCGGTTTCAACCGCGTGAGGAGACGCTTTCGACCTTCGCAGGGCCCCGGGCATCACAAACGCCAGGCCCGGACCAAATTGGTCACGAGGCCCTCAGCGACCTGCCGGACGTTTGGGGGCGCTGTAGGCCAGGTAGGTCAGTCGGGCGAGTTCCCGTCGGGATTTCGTGATTCCGTCTAGCATCAGTCCGACGAATCCGATGAACGCTCCCACAATGACCAGAGTCGAGGCAAGAAGAGCGGTGGGAAGACGCGGCACGAGTCCTGTGTCGAAGAACTCGAGGAGAACGGGCGCACCGAGAACAACGGCGCCGACGATCAGAAGGCTTGCCAGCAGGCCGTGGAAAAAGAGCGGACGTTCGTGCCGAGTCAGGTTGACGATCAAGCCGAGGATTTTGAACCCGTCCCTGAATGTATTCAGTTTGCTTTCACTGCCCTCCGGGCGATCGCGAAAGCCGACTTTCACCTCGGTCTGGGGAACACGGAGGCTCATTGAGTGAACCGTGAGTTCAGTCTCAATTTCGAACTCGTGCGACACTGCCGGGAACGACTTGACGAAACGACGCGAGAAGACGCGGTAGCCACTAAGCATGTCGTTGACCCTGAGCCCGAAGACCGCGCTGACCAAAGCGTTGAAAGCCCGGTTGCCGGCGGAGTGACCTGGTCGGTAAGCAGATGTCGACGACTCTTCGCGCACGCCCAGAATCTGGTCGTAGGGGCCGTTCAGAAGTTCTTCGACCATGCCGGGTGCAGCGAGAACGTCGTAGGTGTCGTCCCCGTCGATCAGCAGGTAGACGTCGGCTTCAATATCGGCAAAAGCCCGACGCACGACGTTTCCCTTGCCTTTGGTGTCCTCGTGGCGAACAATCGCACCGGCTTTCAGCGCCAGCTCCGCTGTTCGGTCCGTGCTGACGTTGTCATAGACGTAGACCTCGGCGCCAGGCAACGCCAGAAACAGGTCGGTGACCACCTTGGTGATTGCCGCCTCCTCGTTATGGCACGGGACGATGACAGCAATTTTCACACCGGTGAACATATTCAACTTTGACACTCACGATCACTAGATTCATCGAGACCACACTGGACTGGCCCGGACTCGAAAGGACCCCTGTCAGGGTACTCGATTAAAGAGTTCGTCCGCGCCCGGACGAAGCAGTCCCTGCCCGACGTTCTGGATATGCTGTTTCCTCTAGGCTTCGCTGGCATCCCGGGAGCTCGAGTCCACAGCAAGGAGCTTTCCATTGAAGTCACGGCAGTTGATGGACCACGCCAAGAAAGGAAGCGCCTTCCTGGTCATCGGCGGGGCCGCCTTCATCATCGACGCGGCCGTGTTCAACGCTCTCGTTTACTGGGGAGAGCGGGGTCCGATGTTCGATTGGCCCCTCGCCGCTAAAATCATCTCCATCGTGGCCGCGTCCGTTGCGACTTATGTCGGAAACCACCTGTGGACCTTCCGTGACCGCCAGACGAAGACTTCCTTCCGGCACATCCTCGCCTTTATCGCAATCAACGGTGTGGCGATTCTGGTCCAGCTGGGCTGTCTGGCCTTTTCGCGGTATGTTCTCGGCCTGGCAGATCCCGTCTCCGACAACATCTCCGGAACCATTGTTGGCCAGATTCTTGCCACCGTTTTACGGTACTTCTCCTACAACGTGTGGGTATTCCCGAAGAATCCGGACCTCAGCCCGGCGTGACTTGGTAGATGAAGTGCTGGGACGGCCCCTCATTGACCTCATCCAGCAGAACCGCGCATTCCTGATCGAGGGGCGCGTCCGTCAGCACGTAGTCCACACGATCCTGGCCGAATGAACTGCAGGAATCGAACGTTATCCGAATTTGATCTCGCACGGGGCTAGAAACGGTCGGCTCCCCTGACCCTGGCTCCCACCCGACGTTGGCGAGCCGGTTCCAGACGTCCTCGTACTCCCCCGAGGGGTCGATCTCGTCCCACATCTCCTCCGGCGGGTAGGTCTGGACGCCGTTCATGGCTTCAACACCGGATTGCACGAGCACAGCCGTGGGCACGTAGCTGCCGATGCCGACCCAGGTCCCCGGCTCCCTGGAGTCGATCTTCCGAACTTCTGTTCCGACGGCTGTCTCATTCAACTCAAAGATACCGAGGTAGAGCGGGTTGACGCCCAGCCCGACTATCGCCGATGCGAGCAGGAATGCCACCGACCCGGCAAAGATCCACTGTCGCGAAAAAGCGACCGCGCACACGATTATCAACACGGCGGCGATCTTCCATGACGGTGACAGTGCGATCGTCTCGGGGGCAGAAGTCCTGAAGTAAGCCCAGGGCACGACCACGCTCAGCAGCACGGCACCGGAGGTGACCCAGCTGACGCTCCACGGCACGCTCCTGATGCGCGCCTTCGACAGGCGCTCGGAAAGGACCACAACGGAGACGATTCCCAGGATCGCCAGGCCCAGTCGCAGACGTGATGCGCTACTCCGGTCCAGAAGCAGGAGGTGGGCCAGGCTGTCCCAACCAGGCAGGAACATGAAGGCCAGGATCACAGACGTGCATGCCACAACCGACATCGACAGCCAATCGATCGTCCGGTTCTCGGCCCACTGCTGAGTGATCAACCAGATCAGCGGAACCAATAGGAACAGAGCGACCATAAGCACCGAAGCGGCTTCGGACTGGTTCCCCCCCAGTCCCTCAACCCCATCGTTCAGCAGGGCCTGGTCAAAGGGCCCGCCCATGAGTCCCATCAGGCCTTCCAGGCCCACGGTCCCCGTCTTCTCGAATCTTTGGCCTGGGTAGACCGTTTCGAAGAGTGCCCGGATGGTGTCGAGTCTGGTGGCGATCCACAGGCTCAGCACCGCTGCGGCGCCGACCCCGGCGGCGATCAAGGGCACCAGCCGCACCAGAACCGTCCGGAACGGGACACCCTGGTCTCTGGATTCAGAGAGACTGAATCCGATGAGGAAGAAGACGACTACCAACGCGGCAGGCACGATGAACGGAGCATAGATCGACATCGCGGTGGCCACGGCTACGTAGGCGATCGCGGCTGCCCACACGACACGAACCCACCTGGCCGGGTGTCGGAGGGTCCACACGATTCCAGTCATCGCCAGGAACGCGAGGGCGACCGGCCAGATGGTGGTGGGCAGGAACCACCACTGGATGACCGGGGTCAGGAAGAGCGCCGCGCTGAGCAGCGTAGCCGACAGCGGGTGCTTGGGCAGCAGGCTGACCACGAACGAATAGCATGCACCGACCATCACGCAAGCGGGAAGCCACCACCTCACCGCCATCCCCTGGTCCAGCGGGAGGGCAAGAAATCCCAGTAGGTGCGGCCTGAATATGGACGACCAGTCGAGGGTGGGCAGGTCGTTCTGAACGGTAGCGTCCATTCCTCCCGGCAGAGTCTGGTTGAAGGTCCCAAACCCCTGCTGGTACTGAGACATCACCCAGCTGGACTGAACTAGCCACTCATCACTGCGAATCGGTCGCGGCTCCCCCATGAGCAGGGACGGGTCCTGGCCGGTGCCGAAGTACGACCAGTACACGCCCGTCGACGACCCGGAGACACCGAAAGCGACCAGCAGAATGCAGGCGATCAGCAGAAGTGCGGGAAACCACAGCGAAACGAAGAGGCTGGGCAGCCCGTACCGGCTCGGTTGAGTGAGCTGGGACATCGCCGCCACCGACGCCGCACTGCGACGGCGGAGCGCGGGAACGAGCCCAGGCCGACTCCTCATTGAGCGAGCTTTCACGGCACCATCACGTCGTAACAGCCGAGCAGCGTGTTCCCGCCCTGGCCCACGTTGATCCCGAACGCACACACGCTGTGCTTTCCGGGCATCAGATCAAAACGCTGGTCAATCCCATGGTTATCACCATAACCGGCAAAGATCCGACCGACATCCGGGCGGGACTTATCCGCCTTGATCGACTGACCCCTGCCATCGATGTAGACGTGCACATCGAGGGACGAAGCAGTCTCCGGATCAATGGTCCAGCCACGCAACTGCACCCCACCCGGGACCAGCGCCACATCCGTGCCGCCGAACGGGCTGCCGGCAGGGACCGTCACGTCATAGCAGCCGAGCAACGTGTTCCCGCCCTCGCCCACGTTGATCCCGAACGCACACACGCTGTGCTTTCCGGGCATCAGATCAAAACGCTGGTCAATCCCATGATTATCGCCATAACCGGCAAAAATCCGACCGACATCCGGGCGGGACTTATCCGCCTTGATCGACTGACCTCTGCCATCGATATAGACGTGCACATCGAGCGGGGCCGCAGTCTCCGGATCAATGGTCCAGCCACGCAACTGCACCCCACCCGGGAGCACCGCCACATCCGTGCCGCCGAACGGGCTGCCGGCAGGGACCGTCACGTCGTAGCAGCCGAGCAGCGTGTTCCCGCCCTGGCCCACATTGATCCCGAACGCACACACGCTGTGCTTTCCGGGCGCGAGATCAAAACGCTGATCAATGCCATGATTGTCACCGTAACCGGGGTAGGTTCGGCCGACATCCGGGCGGGCCTTGTCCGCCTTGATCGACTGACCTCTGCCGTCGATGTAGACGTGCACATCGAGCGGGGCCGCAGTCTCCGGGTCGATGGTCCAGCCCCGCAACTGCACCCCACCCGGGGCGACCGCCACCGCCGTGTCGCCGAACGGGCTGGCCTGGCTGACCTGGACCGTCCGGCAGCCGAAGGAGGTATTCGAACCGACGCCGACATTGATGGCATAGACGCAGATTTCGTGCGTTCCCGCATCGAGCGGGACCGTCCGTACGATTCCGTGATTGTCGCCGTACCCCGGGTACGCAGCTCCGACGTCGGGACGGCTCGAATCGGCCGGGAACGAGGTCAGGCCGCGTCCATCGGAGTAGACGTCGATCCGAACGGCACCCGTCGTGTCACGGTCGATGGCCCAGCCGCCGAGAGTGACCGCCCCGAAGACGGGCGTGACGTCAAAGCCGCCGATTGGATTTCTGCTTGCCGTGGGTGAACCGAACCAGTTCGAGTAGTGCACCCAAAAATTGCGGTTTCCATAGGCCGAGCAACCGTCCCCGGTTCCATCAAGGTTATTCAATGCTGCCGCGTTTGGCTGGTAAGGCGTGTAGTAGTACAGAGAGGCCGTTGCCCTGTTCGCGATGACTACTTCGCTTGACCCACAGGTTAAATCGGGGTGATAGCGCACGGCATTTTTCTGGCCGACTTTGATTGAAGTGTGCGAGCCTTCCGGGTTTCCATACCACCCCAATTGCCGCACGCCCGTCAATACCTGAATGAAGAAACCATAAAATGCGGAGTCACACTGCGAGGTATCAGGGCAGCCCTGCCCCATAGCTTTCCGAAGCACGGCACTTGTCGGAGCCTTGGCAATTTTACCTTCGACAAGCCCCTGCTCCTTTTGGAGCGTAGCCAGAATAACCTTGGCGCTGATTGCGCACGCCTGCTGGACCTTGTAGATGATTCTGGCCGCCGGCTCTCCTGCCTCGCCAAAATATGTGTTGCACGTACCGAAGCCAAGAGTGGTTGTCGGCGTGTCGACCTTCAAAATGTTCAGGCACAGCGAATTGGTGCAAGTTCCAATTTTCGCGTCCAGAAATTTCTGAATCTGTTCCTGCGACATGGCATCACGAGTGTAGAACTGCGAGTCGGAAATGATGTAACCCGGGTCGAACTCGGAGCCGGTCAACGCCTCCGCCCGCTGGGGAACCGCGACCACGACCGCACCGAGCAGCAGGAGGACTAGAGAAACCGCGCAGACACGAAACACAGCGGACAATTTCACGGTTTCCCCCATCATGGCCGACCACGAACGGAGAGACCGATCAAAGTGTACGGTGCGAACGGATACTTACCGGACCGACACGGCCCCTGACCCGATTCTCAGCCGCCGAGGCGAACTTCGCGTTTGCGGTCCAGCCGGGCCCGAAAACGTTCAACGACCGCCGTCGCCCCACCCTGGCGGAAGTAATAGGCGGCTCGATCCACGTCTCTCCGGATACCCGTATGCGGGCTGCGGCGCGTGGCCTCCAGCGGCTTAACCTTGGCACCTGTTCTCGTTCCGACATGGCCAGGAGGGAAGGCCTTGTCCGCCGCGTGAACGGGCTCACGGCAGAATTCGACCAGCGGTTCAAGAGCGCTCTCCCAGACGAACTCCGCACGCACGCGGTGCACGTTCGCGCGGGCGCTCTCAATCGCTGCGGGGTCATACAAGTAGCTCGCGAGGGCTGCAACGAGGGCGGACTGGTCCCGCTCGGGAATCGCCGCGCCCAACTTCTCCTTTTCGACGAGGTCACCGAAGGAGTCACCCTCAGTCGTGACGATCGGCAACCCGGCCCACAGGTAGTCCAGGATGCGTGTTCGGAACGAGAAGGTGGTTTCCACATGCTGAAAGTGGGTGGATACACCTAAGTTCGCCTCAAGCAGGTAGTTCTGGCGCTCATCGAACGGGACCCAGGACTCGTTGAAGAAGACGTGCTTATTCGTCATACCGAGCGACTCGGACAAGACCCGGGCCTCGGCGACGGCTTCCATCTCGGGAACGTCCGGGTTGGGATGTTTGACGCCCATGAAGAACAGCCGCACGTCGGGGTGTTCCACAGAGAGTTCCGCGACGGCGCGGATAAGCACTCCCGGGTCGAACCAGTTGTAAATTCCACCGCCCCAAATGATGATCTTGTCGTCCTGGCCGATGCCGGGCACGACCCCGCGGATGGCCGGCTCGGTCATCACCGGGTCGACGCTCGAGATACCGAACGGCGCTATCGCGAGGAGCGAGTCGAGCTCGCTGTCCCGAGAG
This sequence comes from Cryobacterium sp. M23, assembly GCF_002929655.1. NCBI lineage: Bacteria > Bacillati > Actinomycetota > Actinomycetes > Micrococcales > Microbacteriaceae > Cryobacterium > Cryobacterium sp. M23. The sequence continues at coordinate 83,509 of NZ_PJJV01000079.1, read as the reverse complement.
TAGGTGTAAGCGTTGATTCGACCGAGAGCGGCGAGCTGGCCGAGCCAAAAGTGCCGCTGGCGTTCGCTGGCACAGAGGAAGAAGTCGCCGAGAAGCAGCTGGTGGTTGAGCGCATCCGTAGCGTCGTTGACCTGCTTGTTCCACAGCTCGAGGATCTTGCCCCGGCCCTGCTCGAGCTGTTCAAGGTGCAGCGGGTCATAGATGTCGACGACAATGACCTTGGTGGATGTGGCGAGCGCGGGGAACAAAGCGAGTGCGTGGCCCTGCACGATGATGATGTCAGCCCAGTGTTCGTGGGCCATCACGGAGCTCGGCCGGTGGTGCGAGATCAGGCCCACCTCGAAGGCCGGGTCGAGTGACTCGGCGTGCGTCATGCTGAGCAGGCGTACGTCGTGCTCGTTGGAGAGTAGCTTGGCAATGTTCCAAGCACGGATTGCCGGGCCGGCCATTTTCTTTCCGACGGAGTCACCCGTGATCACCAGGATGCGGCGCTTGGTTGGCGTCGCCAGCACGTTGAGGCTCGTGACGATCTTCTCGTAGCCGCGCAGGTACGTCTCGATCGGGTAAGCGGGCTCGTCAACGTTGCCGAAGAGGCCCTCGAGTTCGCGGTCCGTGCGGCGGCGCGAGGCCTGCACCTGGGCGCGGGCCAGCGTCATCTGCGGCAACAGCTCGACGAGCTGGTCGATCGCGAACATGCCCGCCATCGTCGACTTCGGCACAGGCATGGTTCCTTCGTCGTCTCCGCCGGGCTTGCGCAGGTCCAGCGAGGTCGAGTCAAGATTGCCGCGGCCGATTGCACGTCGGGTGGCGAGGAGCAACGCGCCCGGAAAGACCCGCGCGAGCGAGTCATCATCGAGGTTCTTGTACAGCGAATAGAGCGCGTTGCGCTCCAGTAGGTACTCCTCACGGAAGTTGCCGAACTTGTTCATCGACGCGTGGTGCTTGTGGTACGCAAGAGACTTGGGCTGAAATCGGAACCGGTAGCCGAGCAGATTCAGCCGCCAGCCGAGGTCGACGTCGTCGTAGAACATGAAGAAGTTGTCGTCGAACCCTCCGAGCTCCTCGAACACGTCAGCCTTGATGAACATGGCCGCGCCGGTTCCGAAGAGCACGTCCTTCTCTTCGTCCCAGATGCCGCGGTCCTTCTCGCCGGCGTGGGGCTTGTAGCCCATGCCGTACCAGGTGACGGCCGCGTCGAGATAGTCGACGTTGACGCCGTCCCAGTCGAGAACCTTGCTCGCCACAGCAGCGATGTCTGCACCCTGGGCAAATGTGGCGATGGCCTCGGAAATCCAGTCCGGGTGCGGCTTGGCGTCATTGTTCAGGAACGCAACGTATTCGCCGGTAGAGCGTTCGACACCGACGTTGCAGCCGCCTGTGAACCCGCGGTTTTCCTTGGATTCGACGATGGTCACCCGATCGGCCACAGCCTTGAGCGTGGCCATGCTGTCATCACCGGAGCCGTTTTCAACGACCACGATCTCGAGCAGTTCCATCGGCCAGTTCAGTCCGAACAGTCCTTCGATGCACTCGAGCGTGTCTTCCGCTCCACGAAAGTTGACCAGTACGACGGATACGACACCTGCACGTCGTTTCTTCATTTCTACCTCGCTCATTCCCGGCCGGAAGGCCTTGAAAACCTGAAAAATCGGGCGGATTGCCCTGGTCGCTTTTAGTCCCGTCGCAACAGCGCGGGCAAGCTACTCGCGCTCCTCGCTCTGCAGCGAGTCAAGGTAGGCCTTGATGGTCGGTTTTGCGTCGCCGACCATCACGAGCTCGCCCTTGCGCAGCCACGCTGCGGAATCGCACATGTCCTCCACTTGTCCCATGGAGTGGCTTACGAGCACGACGGTCTTTCCGGCGTCCTTGAAATCGATGAACTTCTGACGGCACTTGTCCTGGAAGCTGGCGTCGCCGACCGAAAGCACCTCGTCGACCACGAGCACGTCGGGCTCGACGTTGATCGCGATCGCGAACCCGAGTCGCACGTACATGCCGGACGAGTAGTTCTTCACCGGCTGGTCGATGAAGTTCTCTACCCCGGAGAAATCGACGATCTCGTCGAACTTACGGGTGATTTCCTTCTTCGACATGCCCAGGATTGACCCGTTCAAGAAGACATTCTCCCGGCCGGACAGTTCCGGGTGGAATCCCGAACCAACCTCGAGTAGGGCGGCGATGCGGCCCTTGTAGGAGATCGACCCCTTCTCGGGGTAGTAGATCTTGGCGAGGCACTTGAGTAACGTCGATTTGCCGGAACCGTTGCTGCCGATCAGGCCGAAGGTAGACCCAGTCGGAACGTCGAAGGTCACATCGGTCAGCGCCCAGAAGTCCTCGTGCACCGAACGCCGGCCACGCATGATGGCCGACTTGATGGACTGGTTGCGCTCGTGGTACAGGCGGAATCGCTTGCTGACGTTGTCAACGTGTACGGCACTGTCGATCATAGTAATTCAGCCAGTTTCTTTTCGCTGCGGCGGAAGACCCAGACGCCGACGACCATGGAGCCGAAGGCCCAGACCACGCAGAGAAGAACTTCTCGCCCGCTAGGCATCCGGTTGTCGTACATCAGGTTCCGGAAGATCATGACGAAGTGTTCGAGCGGGTTGATTTTGTAGATGTCCATGAGCGTGATTGGCGTTCCGAAGAGCCCACCGTTCGCATCCGATTGCACTTGCACCAGACTGATCGGGTAAATGATCGGGGTCAAGTAAAACCAGATCTGGAAGACGATGCCGACGAGGTACTGGGTATCGCGGAAGTGCACGTTGGCGACGGCGAGCATCAGCGAAAGTCCGGCAGCGAAGAACGCGAGCACGACCATCATCACTAGCGTGAACGGGATCCACGGCCAGATGAACGAGCCGCACAGCGCCAGCACGAGGATCAGTACGCCCATCTCCAGGAGCCAGTTGTAGCCGACAGAGCCGACCTTGGAGAGCGGCAGCACGATGCGGGAGAAATACACCTTCTGAACGAGGCCGGCATTGCCAATGATCGCCCCCATGCCCTGCTGCACGACGTTTGCGAAGAAGGACCATGGCAGCAGGCCGCACATCAGCCAGACAGCGAAGACGTCGAGGCCGCTGGGGTTTCCGGGCTCGGGTTCCACCCTCAGGAAGAAGCCGAACACGAGCGTGTAGACAAGCATCGTGGCTAGCGGGTTCACCAAGGACCATAGCTGCCCGAAGACGGTTCGCTTGTATTGGCCTCTGATCTCCCGGAGGGTGAGATTGGCCAAGAGTTCCCGCGAAGCGAAAACTTCGTTCAGATATCGCATGTAACCTCGCTGAGTGGCCGATCGGTATGGCCGCAGACCAACCTAGCCTAGAAGTATGGTGAATGAAGATATGGCCATTTCATCTGACACGCCTCCACGCGACACGCTGGTCGCAGTCGTCACCGTCAGCTTCGGCTCCGAAGACGTGCTCCGCCCCTTCCTCGCTTCCCTTCCAGCCGCATCCGCGCATCCACTGACGGTCGTCGTCATTGACAACAAGGCGGATGCCGCCGGAAACACCGTCCGCTCCCTCGCCTCTGCCGCTGGGGCCACGTACCTGCGTCTCGACGCGAATCACGGCTACGGCGGTGCCATCAACCGCGCGGTCGCAAGCCTGCCCGGCGACATCGAGTGGATCGTCGTGAGCAACCCCGACGTCACCGTCACTGCCGGCGCCATCGATACCCTGCTCGAGAGCGTGCGCGGCCAGGACCTCGTAGCCGCAGTCGGCCCGCGCATCCTCTCAGCCGACGGATCCCTTTACCCATCGGCGCGCTCGATCCCCTCGCTGGGTTCAGGAGTCGGGCATGCGCTCTTCGGTACCCTGTGGCCGAACAATCCCTGGACGCGTGGCTACCGCCGTGAGACCGGAGAAGCGGCCGTGCGACGAGATGCCGGCTGGCTGTCCGGGGCGTTCTTGATCGTGCGGCGGTCGGTGTTTGAACGGCTGGGCGGTTTCGACGAGAGCTACTTCATGTACTTCGAAGACGTGGATCTCGGTTACCGTATCGGCCGGTTGGGGCTGCGCAACGTCTATGAGCCGGCGGCTACTGTCGTGCACACCGGTGCACACTCCACCAACACCGACTCCCGGCGGATGTCTCGCGCGCACCACGACAGCGCGCGGCGCTTCCTCACCCGCAAGTACTCCGGGCCGTTACTCTGGCCGGTGCGCGCCGCCCTGAACCTCGCCTTGCTTGTGCGCTCACGCCTCGTGGAGCGTCGAATCTCGCACTGAGGTCGGCCAACCTTGGGTCAGGCGTCGTGCGCCGGGCCGCCAAGTCGCTTTGCCCCACGGGAGAGGGATCGCATCGGCCGAGTAATTCGCCACGACCGGCTGCCGGCGATCTCGTCGATCGTATCCCGGAGCGCGTCGTTCTCCTCCTGACGCCGTCGGTTTTCGGCCTCCCCCGCTTCGCGGGCCAGCCGGGCCTGTTGCAGTTCGGCGCGCAGCTCGTCTTCGACCGCGCGCAGTTCGCCGGACCGGCCGCATTCGGCATTGATATCGGCCTCGAGCCCGCGAATCCGGTCGGTCTCCCGCCCGAGCCGCAGCTCGTAGTCTCTGACCGCCCCGATCATCGCGGCACGCTGGCGATCCAGCTGGTGCAGCAGTAACACGCTGGTCGTGCCGTTGTCGAAGTCAGCGCCGCCGCCGGTGCCGGCACTGTCCCCGATCGGCGGGAGCCTGTCGCTCACAGGAACTCCTCGACCAAGGCGCACGTTGATCGGTCGGCCAGCCGGGCGAGGTCGGCAGAAGCCTGAACCGCGGCGGGTCGGGAGGCGATCGCGATCGCCTCCGAGACGGCGGCGCCGAGGTTCTCGATTCCGACGCCCACCGGAAACACGGAGTCCCATGTCGCCGCGTAGGTCTCCACCTTGGCGTTCGTCAGGCTAACCCGGGGCAGCCCGAAGGACCCCGAGATGATGCGGCCGTGAAGAGACGACCCGACCCACAGCTGCGAACGGGCGATGAAGGAGGCGAGGGCGACGGGGCGACGGCTCTTCATTGTCATCGGCACCAGATTCGGCGAGATGCGTTTGAGTGTGGCGGTGATTTCCGCGTACTGGTCGGCGCGGTCGTGGTGCCGGGCGGTTCCAGCCAAGAAGAATGCCGGCCTCCAGCCTGTTACCGCAGCCACCGAGGCGAGCGCCTGCGCGATCGCTTCCGCACCGTACTCGAGGATCAGGTGCGCGTTGCACTGGAAGACGAAGAACGGGGTCGCCCCCGCCGAGCTAGGCAGGGCGAGTTCGGGATGCCGCAGGCTGATCGCGTGCACCATGTCCGGCACCAGCCGCGCCGGTGTGCCGATCGAACCCGCCACCTCGAGAGAGGCGCTGTCTCGCACGACCACCTCGGCGGCACCCCTGATGACAGGGATAGCGGGGTCGGCGACGGTTCCTGCGCCGGCCGCCGTGATCGCCGGGCGCAGGTTGCCCAAGCCAACGGAGTTCAGCACGAGAGGCGTATCGGCGTTCGCAGGAAAGCGTGACAGCACCGGCAGGTAGGCCGGGGCGTCCGCCCCCGCGCCCGAAAGGAAGCGTGCAATAAGTTCCTTGCCGCGCATGCCCGCACCGTCGAAGACGCTGCCGTCCTCGTCACTGAGCGACATCGCCAGCGCCCCGCGGGTGTCGACACCGCCGATCTCGCCGCCGACGACCCAGACCAGATCGAAGGCGCGGGTGGCGAGCAGGTCGTTGTGCGGGTGCACACGGATTCCGATGAGTCGAGTCATGTCGGCCCCGATGACACTGCCGGCCAGCACAGTGTGCCCGTCGAAGTATTCCCGAGTGAGCTCGTAGAAGAGTAGGTCACCAAAGTTGTCTCGCTCGTACGCGCCGACGAGCAGCACCTGGGCAGTCATACTGGATTTGGACAAAAAGTGGGTGGTCCCTTCGCGTACGCCCCCCAACGAATCAATTACTCTAGCCGAAGCCACGCCGACGGCGTATTCCGGGCGAATCCTGCTCAGGGTCGGCTGTCCCGGCGCGCTGACCACAGTCGGATCACGATCAGTTCCGCAGCACAATCGACCTCAGGCTTTACCGCCCCTTGCTGGCTATCGGCACGTCCAGCTGAGCTAGCCTGCCGGCTAGTCTTAGCCCTGCCAGACGAGTGTCATCAGGTAGGAGCCATAGCCGCTCTTGACCAGGGGGGCGGCGAGCTTAGCAAGTTGAGCGTCGTCAATCCAGCCCGCGCGCCAGGCGATTTCCTCGATGCAGCCGACCTTGAAGCCCTGGCGGTCTTCGATCACGCGCACGTACTCAGAGGCCTGCATCATGGACTCGAATGTCCCGGTGTCCAACCAGGCTGTGCCACGGTCGAGCACCTGCACGTGCAGGTCGCCCTGCTGCAGGTACCGTTCGTTGATCGTAGAGATCTCGAGTTCGCCACGCGCAGAGGGCTCGATGGTCTTCGCGATCTCGACGACCCGGTTGTCGTAGAAGTAGAGGCCGGGAACGGCGTAGTTGCTCTTGGGCTTGAGCGGCTTCTCTTCAATCGAAAGCGCTGTCATCGACTTGTCGAACTCGACGACGCCATAGGCGTGCGGGTTGGATACGTGGTAGGCGAAGATGCGTGCACCCTCGAGTGTTGCGTTGCCACGGAGGGCAGAACCCAGGCCCGCACCGTGGAAAATGTTGTCGCCGAGAACGAGCGCCACGCTCTGATCGCCGATGAAGTCCTCACCGATGATGAATGCCTGTGCGAGGCCGTCGGGAGATTCCTGCACCGCGTACTCGATGTGAATGCCGAGCTCGGAGCCGTCGCCGAGCAGCGCCTGAAATTGCTGGTTGTACTCCGGCGTCGTGATGATCAGGATTTCCTTGATGTCCGCCATCATCAGCGTCGACAGGGGGTAATAGATCATCGGCTTGTCGTAAATGGGCATCAGCTGCTTGGAGATGCCCTTGGTGATGGGCCACAGGCGGGTGCCAGAGCCGCCGGCGAGGATGATTCCACGCATTGTTACTTTCCTTCGTTCAGGGAGGTGTAGAACGCCCGGGCGTCGGCCCAGGTGGGCAGCAGGCCGCTGGCAGCGGCTTCGGTCAGGCTTGGGGCGTCCGTGTCCTTTGGGGACAGAAGCAGTTCTCCGGCTTCGGGCGGGAAGACCAGGCCGATGTCCGAGTCGAGGGGGTTGATGCCGTGCTCGCGTCCCGGGTTGAACGGGGCGGTGACCAGGTAGCTGACCGTGGCATTGTCGGTGAGTGCCACGAAGCAGTGACCGAGGCCCTCGGCGATGTAGATCGCGCGGCGGTCGGTGTCATCGAGCAGAACGCTGTCCCACTGGCCGAAGGTCGGGGAGCCCACACGGATGTCGATGACGAAGTCGAGCACAGCGCCGTGCGCGGCCGTGACGTACTTAGCCTGGCTCGGCGGGATGTCGGCGAAGTGGATGCCACGCACGGAACCGCGCTTGGACACCGACGTGTTGGCCTGGGCGATCTCGAGGCGATGCCCGATCGTCTCCTCAAGACGGTCGAAGCGGTACCACTCGAGGAAAACCCCCCGGTCGTCCCCAAACTGCCTGGGAGTGATTTCGTAGGAATCAGGGATGGAGAGTTCGCGGATCTTCACGGTTGGCAGTCTACCCATCGGGCTCAGGCTAAGAGCACGGCCAGTCAGCCCCGGGGGCGACGGACCGCGGCGCTCAGAAGGCGAAGCGGCCTCGTGACTTTCCAGCTCGTGCTCTGGTGAATCCTCTTGATCTGATCCAGCAGGCCAAGGCGCTCGCTCGCATACACCGCAATGACGCGGTCTTGTTCATCGCTTTGCTGCCCAGCGACTTCCAGTCCGGCCTTCACTGATGCCAGGTCACCCTTCACGGATGCCAGCTCACCCTTTACGGCTTCCAGCTCCCCCTTGAGCAGAGGCACTTCTGCTGCTCGCACACCCCGGTCATACAGTTCACCGATAGCTGCCCCTCGCAACTCGTAGAACTCCTTGATCTCACTCGCCTTCACGAGGCCCACCTCGAGGAATTCGTGCAGGCGCTGAGGTATGTCGCCACCGACCGCCAACACGCCTAATCCATGACCGTGGTCAAAAGCGAACGACGGATATTGCGCGGTGAGCTCTTTCCAGAATCGCCACACACCGAAACCCTCCTGGTGCTCCGCGATATCGTGAAAAATCACGACGCCCCGATTTGTGAGCTTCGGGCGCCAAGCCTCGAAATCGTGACGCACGTCGTCGTACCCGTGCCTGCCGTCGATGTGGAGGAGATCGATTGAGCCGTCCGGAATCGATTCGAGGCTGTCATCAAAATAACCGCGCAGCAGTGTTGAGAAGGCAGAGTAGTCAGCTCCATTGATCGTGCTGACGCTTTCGTAGACCTCAGAGCCATAGAATCCGGCTTGATCATCACCCTGCCAGCTGTCAAGTGCGAAGGTCTTGGCAAGCAACCCCAATCGAGCGATTGCTTCGCAGAAGACAAAATACGAGAAGCCGTTGTGCGTGCCGAGTTCGGCAATAGCGGTCGGCCTAATTGCATCCACCAGCCAGAATGCGAACGGGGCATGCTCCAACCAAGCTGACTCGACAAAATGGCGCGGAATCCAGTACGACGTGTCGCTGATCCAGGAAGCAGAAGGTCGAGTATCACCTTCCAGACCATTCGAGTCTGACCGGATTTCATCCACGTTTGAGCCCTCCAATATTAATGCACGGCAAGCAACTGCTTCCCTGATTGAGGCTATCAGTCCCAGTTGTCGTGGCCTGGGCGGTCGAAGATACGGCAGTTGAGCTCTTGCTGTCGGCCGTTTCCCCAAGCGCGTTCCGGTAGAATCGCGGGGGCACTTTCATCAAACGGAACGGTTACCTCCATATGAAGATCCTCGTCACCGGCGGAGCCGGTTTCATCGGCTCGAACTTTGTTCGGCGCACCCTCGAAGACGCCTACCCGGGCCTCGAAGGAGCCGAGGTCGTCGTGCTCGACGCCCTCACCTACTCGGGCAACCTCGAGAACCTGGCCCCGGTCGCCGGGTCCCCGCGTTACTCGTTCGTGCACGGCGACATCCGTGACGCCGCACTGCTCGACGAGCTCTTCCCCTCTCTCGACGCCGTGGTGCACTTCGCCGCAGAATCCCACGTGGACCGCTCCGTGCGCGACGCGTCGATCTTCGTCGAGACGAACGTGCTCGGCACCCAGCAGCTGCTCGACGCAGCGCTCCGCCACGACCTGGCCCGGTTCGTGCACGTCTCCACCGACGAGGTCTACGGCTCCATCGCCGAGGGATCGTGGAACGAGGAGCGCGCGCTGGAGCCGAACTCCCCCTACTCCGCGTCGAAGGCCGGCAGCGACCTGCTCGCGCGCAGCTACCACCGCACGCACGGTCTGAATATCTCGATCACGCGCTGCTCGAACAACTACGGGCCGTACCACTTCCCGGAGAAGGTCATCCCGCTGTTCGTCACCAACCTGATCGACGGCTTGCACGTTCCCCTCTATGGCGAGGGAAACAACATCCGTGACTGGCTGCACGTGGACGACCACACTCGCGCCATCGCGATGGTGCTCGTCGGCGGCCGCGCCGGTGAGATCTACAACATCGGCGGCGGCACCGAGCTGACCAATAAGGAGCTCACGCAGATGCTGCTCGACTCCACCGGCAAGGACTGGTCCTACGTCGACCGCGTCGCCGACCGCCTCGGCCACGACCTGCGCTACTCCGTGGATATCTCGAAGATCCAGGCCGAACTCGGCTACGCGCCCCTCGTTCCGTTCGAGCAGGGGCTCGCGGACGTCGTGCAGTGGTACCGCGACAACCGCACCTGGTGGGAGCCGCTCAAGGCCCGTGCGGCATTGAGCTGATGACCCGCTATCTGATCACCGGCGCGGCCGGGATGCTCGGACGCGACCTGCAGGCCATGCTCGCCGGCCGCGACGTCACAGCGTTCGACCGCACCGACCTGGACATCACCGACCGGGCCGCGGTTCTGGCTCAGGTCGTCGGCTACGACGTCATCATCAACGCCGCCGCATACACGCAGGTGGACGACGCCGAGACGAATGAGGATGCCGCGTACGCGATCAACGCGACCGGCCCCCACAACCTGGCGCTGGCCGCATCCGCCACCGGGGCGAAGCTCGTGCAGATCTCGACCGACTACGTGTTCGATGGCAGCGCCACCGCGCCCTACGCGGAGGACACCGAGATCGACCCGATCTCCGCCTACGGCCGCACCAAGGCCGCCGGCGAGGCGTTCGTGCTGCAGGAACACCCGGCGGGCAGCTACATCGTGCGCACGGCCTGGCTCTACGGCCAACACGGCCCGAACTTCCCCAAGACCATGCTGAAGCTGGCTGCAGCCCGCGACACCCTCAGCGTCGTCGACGACCAGGTCGGTCAGCCAACCTGGACCGCTGACCTGGCCGCGCAGATCGTCGCCTTGCTCGATTCCGACGCCCCCGCCGGCATCTACCACGGCACCAGCTCCGGAGTGACGAGCTGGTTCGGCTTCGCCCGTGCCGTCTTCGCCACAGCCGGCCTTGACCCTGAACGGGTCACCCCGACCGACAGTTCGCAGTTCGTGCGCCCGGCCCCCCGGCCCTCGTATTCGGTGCTCGGCCACGATGCCTGGGCTGCCGCCGGGCTGTCCCCCATTCGCGATTGGCGCGAGGCTCTGGCCGCGGCGGCCGAGCAGGGGATCTTCGCGGACCAATGACCACACTGAGAGTCGTCCTGGACCAGATGATTGCGCCGGTCCCGGGCGGCATCGGGCGTTACACCGAAGAACTGACCCGGGCCCTGATCGCGGCGGCGCCGGCCGATTGCGACGTCGAAGGAATCGTGTCGTCGTCGTCGGCCGAGCACTACGCCAGGGTCGAGGCGTCCCTGCCGGGTCTGGCCAGTCTGCACAAGACCACCTTGCCGCGGCGCGAGCTCACGGCGGCCTGGCAACTGGGCATAGCCAACAGTTCCGGGTCGGGCATGATCCATGCCCCCTCCCTGCTGGCGCCTCTGCGCAAGCACAGCATCGTCAACGACGGCACCCAGGTGACCGTCACCATTCACGACGTGCTGGCCTGGACGCATCCGGAGGCGCTCACTCCGGCGACCGTCGCCTGGACGAAGGTCATGGTCAAACGCGCCCGCAAACACGCGGATGCGATCGTGGTCCCCAGCCACGCCGTGGCCCACCAGCTCGCGAACATCGTCGACCTCGGCGACCGCGTGCGGGTGATCGGCGGCGGAATCGGCAGCGGCCTCCGCCTTCCGTCGAACTCCTCCGCGACGGAGATCATCGCGGAACGCCTGGCGTTGCCGAACGAGTACATCGTCACCGTCGGCACGCTCGAGCCGCGGAAGGCCATCACGGCGCTGATCACCGCCCTGGGCCTGCCGGGAGCGCCGGATCTCCCGCTGATCGTTCTGGGACCGGCCGCCTGGGGTGAGCTCGACGTGGCATCCGTCGCCGACGAGGCCGGCCTCCCGTGGGGCCGGGTGCGCGCCCTGAACGGGCTGACCGACGAAGAGTTGGCCGTGGTCATCTCCCGGGCGGCCGTGTTCGTCTACCCCAGCCGGGAAGAAGGCTTCGCCGGGCCGATGATCCAAGCGTTTTACCTGGGCACCCCGGTCGTGCATTCGGACGCCCCGGCCCTGGTCGAGGCCGCCGGCGACGCGGGGCTGGTCGTCGAGCGTGAGGATGCATCCGGGTACCCCGAGCGATTGGCTGCGGCCGTCACCCAGGTGCTGAGCGACACCACTCTCGCAAACCGGCTGCGCATCTTCGGTAGCGATCGAGCCCAGGCCTTCACCTGGCGCGATTCCGCCGAGCGCATCTGGCTGCTGCACGCGGACCTGTAACAGCACCACCGAATCCGGGGCCGTTCGACCGACCCCGGACCCAACCGGCCCTACGGGGCCGGTTCCGCCGTGGGCGGCGGAACCAGGGCGGCTTCGATCAGGCTGCGGATGACGTCGTAATCGGGATCCTCCGGGTCGATGTCGTTTTCCGGCACCAACTCGACGGACTGGATCGGCAGCGCCTTCGTCTTCGACGCCAGGTGCGTGAAATAGCCGAGCATGCCCTGAGGGATGTCGGTCTTCACGACCTGGCTGCCGGCCGATGCAACTGCCTGGAACTTCGTCAGCACGTTGGCGGGGCTCGCCTGCTGCAGGATCGCCTCCTGCACCTGCCGCTGCCGCACCATCCGGTCGTAGTCGCTCGTGTCATGGCGTGAGCGTGCGTACCAGAGGGCGTGGTACCCGTCCATGTGCTGCCTGCCGGGCTCGAACCAGAAGGCAACCTCGGTGAAGGTCTCGTCGGTATGCACGGGGACACGGTGGTCGACGTTGATGTCGACTCCGCCGAGCGCGTCGACGAGGTCGGAGAATCCCTGCATGTCGATCAATACGTAGTACTGGATCGTCAGCCCGGTCACGCCCTGGGCCGCGTCGCGCATGCCTTCGATGCCCGGTTCGCTGCCGCTGCCGACAGCATCCGGGTACATCTCCGGGCTCTTCACCTCCACCTCGGTGTAGATCGAGTTCAGCATGCACGCGGAGACCTCACAGCCGTCGATCGATCCGTACCCTTCCGGGTACAGGTCGGCGAGTGGCCCCGCAGAGAACGGCACGTCCTCCAGGTTGCGCGGCAAGCCGATCATGCTGGCCTGGCCGGTCTCCGCATCGATGCTGACCACGGAGATGCTGTCGGGGCGTAGACCCTCACGGTCGGGGCCGGCGTCGCCGCCGAGCAGCAGGATGTTGTAGCGGCCGTCGGAGGGCGGCTCCGTCGGGCCTGCCACGAAGACCGAGGAGAGGAACCCGCTGGCCGTCGTGGCCACGTACGCGCCGTACCCGGCCGTGCCGACCACGCCCACCATCAGCACCGTCGCGAGCCCGGCGATGATCGGGCGGGCCTTGGGGGTGGCGCGAACGAGCCGCACGAGGCGCAGGGTGTCCAGGGACAGGATCAGCCAGACCACACCGGAGAAGGCCAGCAGCAGGGCGGCCGCCCACAGGCCGATCGAGTTGGTGAACACGGTCAGAGCGACGGCAGGCCAGAAAGTGTAGACGACCCCCACGACCACCGCGAGGGCGAGCAGCGTGAGCGTCATGCCGAGGCCGAACCGGCCGAGCCGACGGTTGCCGGCCAGCACCTGCGCGGAGCCGGGCAGCACGAAGTTGAGCACGACGAGCCACCAGGCCCGTTTGGTCATGATCGGGGCGGACCCGAGATCCGGATGCCGGATCGGCGTGCGTGCACTGATCATAGTTTTGCTTGCAGGTCCAGGTTCTTCTGCTCGACTTGTGCGGCGAGCATCTCCCGATAGCCGAGCAGCTTGACCCGCAGGGAGTCGTCGGCGATGGCGAGGACCTTGACGGCGATCAGGCCGGCGTTGCGTGCTCCGCCGATGGAGACGGTGGCCACGGGCACCCCGGCCGGCATCTGCACGATCGACAGGAGCGAGTCCAGGCCGTCGAGCCGACCCAGCGGAACGGGCACGCCCACCACCGGCAGGGTGGTCACGGCCGCGAGCATGCCGGGCAGGTGGGCGGCGCCGCCGGCGCCGGCGATGATCACCCGGATGCCGCGCGCATGGGCGCTCTGGCCGTAGGCGATCATCTTCTCCGGGGTGCGGTGCGCGGAAACGACCTGCACCTCGAAGGGAACGTCGAAGTCGCGCAGGAGTTGCGCCGCGTCGCTCATCACCGGCCAGTCGGAATCGGAGCCCATCACGACGCCGACCAGCGGCACCAGGGCGGTCTCGCGCGGGGCGGTCTCGAGCTCAGGGTTGTCTGTCACGCAGTCGATCCTATTTGGTCAGTCCTGAAAAACTGCCGCTGCGGCCCGCGCCTGGTACGCGACGAGGTCCAAATCGTCCCCACCGACGGTCACGTGGCCGACCTTGCGCCCCGGCCGGGGGTCCTTGCCGTAGGTGTGCACCTTGGCGGCCGGGTAGGCCTCGAACGCGGCCGGGTAGCGCGCGGACAGGGGCTCCGACGCCGGCCCGCCGAGGATGTTGACCATCACCGTCCACGGGTCCCTGACGTCGGTCGCCCCGAGGGGAAGGTCGAGCACGGCGCGCAGGTGCTGCTCGAACTGGCTCGTCGTCGACCCCTCGATCGACCAGTGGCCGCTGTTGTGTGGGCGCATCGCCAACTCGTTGACCAGGATGCGCTCATCCGTCGTTTCGAACAGTTCGACGGCCAGCATGCCGGTGGCGCCGATGCCCTCGGCGATGCGCACGGCGATGTCGGCGGCGGCCCGGGCCAGCCTGCCCTCGGACTGGGGTGCGGGCGCGATGACCTCGGCGCAGACGCCGCCCTGCTGTACGGTCTCCACCACGGGCCAGAGCGCGATCTGGCCGGACGGGCGTCGCGCGACCAACTGGGCGAGCTCGCGACGGAACTCGACCAGCTCCTCCACCAGGAGGGCGCCGTCGTTGCCGTCTTCGGCGAGCGCGGCGAACCAGTCGTCGGCCTCGTGCTCGTGGGTGACCAGCCGAACGCCCTTGCCGTCGTAGCCGCCGCGGGCCGTCTTGACGACCGCGCGACTGTTGTGGGAGGCCAGGAACACGCCCAACTCGGCGGCGTTCTCGACCCGCGCCCAGTCGGGCACGGGCAGACCCAGCTCGCTCAGGCGCTGACGCATCAACAGCTTGTCCTGGGCGAAGAGCAGCGCGTCGGGGCCCGGGTGCACGGCCACGCCCCTGGCCACGAGCTCGCGCAGGATCCCCTGCGGCACGTGCTCGTGGTCGAACGTGACGACGTCGACGGTGTCGGCGAAGGCCAGCACCACGTCTCGGTCGCGGTAGTCGCCCACCTGCACCGCGGCCAGGTCTGCCGACATGCCCTCGTTCTCGGCCAGCACCCGGATCCGGATGCCCAGGTTGACGGCCGCCGGAATCATCATCCTGGCCAACTGGCCGCCGCCGATAACGCCCACAGTCGTGTTCATCGCTCCACCAATTCCTTGGTACCGGTCATTGCCGGTACGGGTTCTCTCAGGCTGCAGGCTGGACCTCGCCGTAGACTCGGGTTCTCGACCTCTATCTTTGCCCATCATTCGGAGGGATGCATGCCGAGTACACAGCGCCGATCAGCACGGCTTCTGGCCTTCGCCCACCAACTCGGCAAGTTCGGGGCTGTCGGCCTCGTCGGCTTCGTCGTGGACTTCACGGTCTTCAACCTGCTGCGCACCACGGTCTTCGACCCCGCCGTGGTGGAGTCCGGACCGATCTACGCCAAGGTCGTGTCGACCACGCTGGCCATCATTGTGAACTGGATCGGCAACCGCTTGTGGACCTTCGGGGCCAACCGCCAGTCGCGAACGCTGCGCGAGGCGGCCGAGTTCTTCGCGGTCAGTCTCGTCGGCATGGCCATCGGCCTCGCCTGCCTCTGGGTCAGCCGCTACGGGCTCGGCTACACCAGCCTGCTCGCCGACAACATCTCGTCGAACGTGATCGGGCTGGGGCTGGGCTCGGCCTTCCGTTTCGTGCTCTACCGGCACTGGGTGTTCTCCCCGCGGCGCGCGGCGACGGCCGACTCGGAGCGGGCGCTGGCTGCCTAGCGGGAGCCCCAGTTCGCGGTCTCGTCGGCGAGTGCTGACTGTTCCAGGCGGCGCAAGCCCATCAAGGTACGCGAGGACTCCATCAGGTCGTGCAACACCTGTTGCACCAGGGCGGCGTTGGGCACGTCTTTCAAGACGAGCGGATGCTCCAGCCCGGCGCTGATCAGAACGTCACCCGAGTGGGCCAGCGACTGCAGCCAGTTCTGGCGCACCGTCACGTCGTAGCCGCGGCTGTGCAGCAATTCCTGGCGGGTGCGCACGAAGAATCCGTGGCGGAAGATGATGCGCCGGGTGGTGATCGTGTAGCGGTTGTTCAGCCACGACGCCAGCGGCAGCAGCCAGAGCAGCAGCACGAGGGCGGCCGCGGCTGCCAGCAGCGCGATATTCTGCCACGGCTCCGGCAGAGAACCGTAGAAGTACCCGGTCGCCGCGGCAATGGCCAGCAGTGCCAGGGTGGGCCAGAACAGGATTCGGGCGTGCGGCCGGAGCCCGGCCACGACCGACTCGGCCGGGGGAAGCACCTCGGCCGCCCCGAAGCCCGCTGTCTTTGTCATAATCTATTAATACCGCAGGTGGGTGACATCCCCGGCGGCGACAGCCTGCAGTTCACCGTTCGTCTGGTCTTCGACGATGAGCCGGCCGCTCCGGTCGAGAGCAATCGCGGTGCCGACCAGGTCGGTGCCACCGGGAAGTTCCACCCGCACGACCCCACCGAGTGTGCCGCACACTTCGGTCACCGCGTGCAGCAGCCCGCTTTGGACCGGGTCGCCCTCCGCGTCGAGGAAGGCCCGGGTGAGCTGCCGCAGTTCGGTGAGGTAGCGGGCGAGCACGGCATCCGGGTCGGGGGCCGAACCGGTCACCAGCAGCAGCGACGTCGAGGTGAGCGTGGGCAGGTCGTGCTCGTCGAGGGACACGTTCAGGCCGGCGCCGATAACCAGCCCCTGCGCGCCGGGCAGCAGCTCCGAGAGGATGCCCGACACCTTGTAACCGTCGATCAGCACGTCGTTGGGCCATTTCAGGGTGACCTCGTGCCGGGGCGCCTCCTCGCCGGGATCGTCCACCCGGGCTGCCAGGCTCGCCTCGACGACCGCGCGCACGGCCCGGGTCATCGCGGCTCCGGCGAGCAGGGGGAACCAGCCGAAGTGGTCGATCGGGAGCGGGGCGGCCGAGGCCCTCGGGCGGAGCAGCACCGAGATGGCGAGCGACTTTCCGGTGGGGGCGAGCCAGGTGCGACCCAGTCGGCCGCGACCGCGGGTCTGGTTGTCGGTGACGACCGTCGACAGGTCGGGCCAGGCTGCGACATCCTCGCCCGCAGCGTGGGCGACGAGCACGTCGTTCGTCGACCCGGTCTCGGGCAGGTACTCGAAACGCGGCACGACCTCGCGGCTGAGCGGAAACTCCATCTGGTTCTCTCTCCCTGTGGCTAACTCCTGTAATTCTGGCGAATACGAGCGCAAATGGCACAATTCCGGCCCGAATCCGCCAATCCTCAGGAGTTGGCCACGGGAAGGCAGACGCACCCGACCAGCAAACCGGCCGGTTTTTGTAGACAATCGTCAACGATCGGGAGCAGGGGCTGGCCGGTAGAGTGAACCGCGTGACTGAGAACTCGCCCCTTGCGGGCCCCGACCTGTACACGACGGCTGGAAAGCTCGCCGACCTCAAGCTGCGCTATCACGAAGCCGTGACCGCCAGCGGCGAGGCCGCGATCGAGAAACAGCACGCCAAAGGCAAGATGACCGCGCGGGAACGCATCAACCTGCTGCTCGACCAGGGCTCCTTCGTCGAGATCGACGAGTTCGTGCGGCACCGCACGCACGCATTCGGCATGGAGAAGAAGCGGCCCTACGGCGACGCGGTCGTCACGGGCACCGGCACCATCCACGGCCGCCAGGTCTGCGTCTACTCGCAGGACTTCACCATCTTCGGCGGCTCGCTCGGCGAGGTTGCCGGCGAGAAGATCATCAAGGTGATGGACCTTGCCCTCAAGACCGGGGTGCCCATCATCGGCATCCTCGACTCCGGCGGAGCGCGCATCCAGGAGGGCGTCGTCGCCCTCGGCAAGTACGGCGAGATCTTCCGCCGGAACACGGCCGCGTCCGGCGTCATCCCGCAGATCTCGATCATCTGCGGCCCCGCCGCCGGCGGCGCCGTCTACTCCCCCGCCCTGACCGACTTCGTGATCATGGTCGACAAGACCAGCCAGATGTTCGTCACCGGCCCCGACGTGATCAAGACCGTCACGGGCGAAGACGTCGGCATGGAAGAGCTCGGCGGCGCGCTCACGCACAACACGATCTCCGGTGTGGCGCACTACCTGGCCAGCGACGAGCCCGACGCCCTCGACTACGCCCGCACCCTGCTCAGCTTCCTGCCGGACAACAACCTGGCCGACCTGCCCGTCTTCGACAGCGACATCGAGCTCGAGACGACGGATGGCGACCGGGGCTTGAACACGATCATCCCCGATTCCGCGCACCAGCCTTACGACGTGAAGACCGTGATCGAGCACATCGTCGACCACGGCGACTTCCTCGAGACGCAGCCGTTGTTCGCCCCGAACATCGTCGTCGGCTTCGCCCGCGTCGAGGGACGCTCGATCGGCATCGTCGCCAACCAGCCCAACGCCATGGCCGGCACGCTCAACATTCCGGCCGGCGAGAAGGCCGCCCGGTTCGTGCGTTTCTGCGACGCGTTCTCGATTCCGATCCTCACCCTGGTCGACGTGCCGGGCTTCCTTCCCGGCACCGACCAGGAGTGGACCGGAATCATCCGCCGCGGCGCCAAGCTGCTCTACGCCTACGCGGAGGCGACCGTGCCTCTGGTCACCGTCATCCTGCGCAAGGCCTACGGCGGCGCGTACATCGTGATGGGCTCCAAGCAGCTCGGCGCGGACATCAACCTGGCCTGGCCGACCGCGGAGATCGCCGTGATGGGCGGCCAAGGCGCCGTGAACATCCTGTACCGTGCCGAGATCAAAAAGGCCGAAGCAGCCGAGGAGGATGTTGCCGCCGTGCGCACCCGGCTGGCCAACGAGTACACCTACAACGTGGCGAGTCCGTTCCTGGCGGCCGAGCGCGGCGAACTGGACGGCATCATCGAGCCGGCCACGACCCGCGTCGCGGTGACCAAGGCCCTGCGCGCCCTGCGCACCAAGCGAGCGAGTCTGCCGCCCAAGAAGCACGGGAACATTCCGCTGTAGGCGGGTGCTATGACCGATTCATCGAATGTTACGAATGACCCGAGCGTCCCGAGCGACCCGAGCTCAGCCGAGAAGACCGAGTCTGCTTCGCCCGAGGTTTCCCCGGTGCCCGGGCTGCGTTTCCTGACCCGCGGCGTCTCCCCCACCGAGGCGGCCGCCGTGTCGGCCGTGCTGCACGGCCTGGTGCGCGAGGAGGGCGACAACCTGCGCCAGACGCCGGTGCGCGGCCAGAGCGCGTGGCAGCGCAGCCAGCGCAGTGTTCGGGTGGCTCTGACCCCCGGCGCAGGCCGCTGGCGCGGATTCTCGGCCTGACCCTTCGGTTCCCAACCGTCGGGGGCTCCCGGTCCCCCTAAATGCCGACTTTTTATACCGAACCGGTTCGACCAGTATTGTTATTGCTCGGTGATGCTCTTAAGAGTTCACAACTAAAGCCCGTCGACTAGGGTAAGCAGTCGGGTTTTGGGGGCGCGTCAGGGTGACATTCGGGTTGTCGCCCTGGCACGAAGTCGAAAGGGATCAACCACGGTTGGTCCCTTTCGCATTTGCCGGCATGGCCCCGGCGTGGCCCGGGTGTAACCCCGTCTCGAACGAATTCGACGGAGATTTTGAGGGAAACGGCCCCAAACACTCCGAAAAAGTGGTTACGGACGAAAATCTCCGTCGAATTGGTGCGTCGTCGGCGCACGGTGCTCCGCGTGCTGACCAGCTAGCCCGGGCCGGAGGACGTCAGGACCGGGTTGCGCGGGATCTCCAGCCACAGGTGCACCTCAGGCTCCGGTGACTCCTGGCCGAGGGCGCTCAGCTTCGCGTCTGCGCTGCTGAGACCCACCACGGTGACCGCGGTCGCGGACCCGTCGCCGGCGGTGCGGGCGATGATCGTGTCCGCCAGGGTGGAGTCGATCGCGGTCGCCAGAGTGTTGAGCACCGATTCCAGCTCCGCGCCGCGGATGTCGTCGATACTGCCCTCGTCGAGCAGGGTGACGATGGCGCCGCGGCGACGCGCGGCCATGATCGCGTCACGCACGGCGTCATTGAGCAGCTTCCGTCCGCGGATCTCGTCCCGCACAGCCGCCTCCAGGTAGCGGGACTCCTGACGCTGCTCGTCGTTCAGCACCCCGCCCTGGTCGATGATCCGGCGCAGCATCGGGGCCGCGAGCCGGATGGTCTGGGCGAGCCGCACCTGGCGCTCGTAGAGGTGCGCGTCCTGGGCGGCCTGCCACTCGGTGGCCTCCTGCTCCGCCAGGGCGTACTGCCGGGCGTCGCGGCCTGCCTTGGCCAGCGCCCGCGCCAGGATGACCGCGACCGCGACCCAGACCACACTGCCGATGACGCCCATGGAGCCCAGGGCCGCCGGGCCGGCCCAGAAAATCGTGTGCACGACCAGCGTCGCGGCGCCGACCCAGGCCAGGCCTGGGCGCCGTCGGGTGGCGGTAATAGTCATCAGGGTGCCCACAGCCGCGACATTCCAGGTGGCGTAGCCGTTGTCGACGGAGCCGTCGAGCTGGCTCCCCACGAGCAGCGGCAGCATCGCACAAACAGCGACGTTGAAGAACGCCAGCCACACCGGCATCCGCATCGGGCTCGTCGGCCAGAGGCTGAGCACGGTCGCCACACCGTAGACGAGCAGCGCCAGGATCGCCGGCACCGGGCTGCGCGGTTGGCCCAGCGAGTAGAAGCCGAGCACGATGTGATAGGCGGAGAACATTGCGGCCAGGGAGAGCACGAGTCCGCGCGGAACGGTGATCACTCGGGACGTCCTTCCTGGGCCGGCGGCCATTCGATGGTGATCGTCGTTCCGCGGCCCACCCCGGCGCGCACGCGCACGGATCCGCCGGCGCTGGCCACCCGGTCCTGGATCGAGATGCGCAGTCCGAGCCGTTCCGCCGGCACAAGCTCCGGGTCGAAGCCCACGCCGGTGTCGGCGATCGTGATGGTGCAGCCCCCCCGGGCGTTCCCGCTCATCGTGAGGGCGCGGTCGGGCTCGAAGCTCGGCGTGCCGGCATGCTGGACGCTGTTCACCATGGCTTGCACGCTCGCGGCGAGGATCGCCTCGCTCGCGTGGACCGGGAGGCGCAACCCGTCGATCTCGCACTCGTCGACGGTGAACGGCACCGGCAGCCGGTCGGCGGCGGCCCGGATCTGCGCGCTGAGCTCGCTGAAGGCAACCGTGCTGTCGTCACCGGCAGGCACGATGGCGGCGTCGTTGAGCCGGGTGAGGGCATCAGAGGCCATGCCGGAGGCCAGCTCGGCCGCCTTCGGGCTGCCGGCCGCGGCCGCGGCGAGGAACGTGGCCAGCACGCTGTCGTGCACGATCGAGTCGACCTGCACGCGCTCGACCTCCGTCGCGTGCTGCCGCACGGCGTTCCCATACTGGTGCAGCGCGTTGGTCTGCGCGTTGTCGACCGCGAGGGCCGTCTGCCGCAGCATGAAGATGATGATCAGGATGACCTGGCCGAGGATTATCGCGTAGACCGTGTCCAGAGACGACAGAAGAACATCGGCGTTGCCGCCGGACGGTGTCGACCGCACCACGCCGTAGACGATCGGCACGACCACCGTGTAGATGACGGCCCAGAACACCGGGAAGGCCAGAGCGGCGCAGGCCGTTGCGATGGTGCACATGTACCAGAGCCACGGTTTGCCGTCGAGCACGGCCGCGGGGTCACGCATCAGCATGGGCCAGGCCAGCAGCGCCGCCAGATAGAGCATCGCCACGGTTCCGGCGGATGCCCGCACCCCGACCTTGGTCACGGCGGCCACCACGACCGCCGCCAGCGACAGACCGAGCAGCAGCGGCGCGAGCAAACCCATCACCGGCACCCGCACCGGGGCCTGCGCGAGCATGATCGGCATCGCCTGGAGGGCGAAGACCACGCCGACGCCGGCGACGGAACGCGAGGCCACGACTTCGATCCGGGTGCGGCTGATCGGGTTGCGCGGCTGTTTGGGCCCCACGATCGGGTCGGAATCGAGCAGCTCGGCGTCCGAGTGCGCCGCGGTGGAGCCCAGAGGGCCGGAGCCCGCGGGCTTACCCGCGGGCATCTCCGCCATCCGGGTCGAGGCCCGGCAGGATTCCGTCTTCGACGGCGCGCCGGAGCAGGTCCACCTTGGTGGGTGCCGGACGGCCGACCTCCACGTATTTCACCCGGATCCGGTCGAGGTACTCACGGGCGGTCGAGTGAGCGATGCCAAGCTGCATCGCCACCATTTTGAGTGGGAGCCCCGACGCGTAGAGGTGCAGCACGTCACGTTCGCGCCGGCCGAGCTGGGCCTTGGCGAAGTCGCGGTCGGCGTCGATGGCCGTGGCCCACTCGAGGTTGTTGAGAACGTCGCCGCGGGCCACGGATGCGACGGCCGCCATGACCGTGGTGGTGGGGGACGATTTGGGGATGACACCGGCTGCGCCCGCGGCAAGCGCCTCGCGCACCAGGGCGACCCGGTCGGCGATGCTGTGCACGAGGACCGACGCGCCCGTGCTCTGGGCACGGTGCACATTGTCGGTGACGCGGGATCCGTCGCCCAGCGACAGATCCAACACGATGACGTCCACGGCGCGGCCGTCGATGCCGTCCACGAGCTCCTGCACGGTGGGCGCGGTGAAGACGACCTCGTAGCCGACGTTCTCACAGGCCGCCTTGATGCCCAGGCGCACCGACTCGTGATCGTCGGCGATGCCCACCCGCACGGGATGGCCGAGTTCGAGGGCGCCGGGAATTCCCGGGGCCGAGGGGAGAGGTGTTGCTGGCTGGTTCACGGTTCCTACATCCTCACGTTGTCGTACAGGTCAACGATAGCTACCGGGACAGGAGCGCGACGGCTTCGACATGGTGGGTATTGGGGAACAGGTCGAAGGCACGCAGCCGGCGCAGGATGTACCCGTGACCGGCGAGGAGGGCGATGTCGCGGGCCAGGGCGACGGGGTCACAGGCCACGTAGACGATCTGGGCCGGTTCCACGGCGCCGAGCAGGTCGATGACCTCCTTGCCGGCGCCGGAGCGTGGCGGGTCGAGGATCACCGTGGCGGCCGACTGGCGAGCCCTCTCGGCGGCGCTCGAATCGCGCACGAGCGCGTTCAGGAACCGGTCGACGCGGGAGGTCTGCACGCTGGCCCCCACCCATTCGGCGAGGTTCTCAGCCGCGAAGTCCGTGGCCTGCGGGTCGCTCTCGACGCTGGTCATGCGCACCGTGCTGCCGAATCGGTCGCCCACGGCGGCGGCGAGCAGGCCGACCCCGCCGTAGAGGTCCAGGTTCGCGGCCCGGGGGTCGAAGGCGTCAGCGTCGATGATGTCCTGCACCGCGCGGTAGAGGGTCTCGGCGGCGCTGGTGTGCACCTGCCAGAACCCAGCGGCGTCGAGGCGGAACTCGCGCTCGCCCACAACCTCGCGGATCAGCGTTTTCGGGGTGTGCCGGCGTCGGCCCTTGTCGTCCTGCTCCGCCACCAGGATCTGCACGGTGCCCAGGCTCGGGGCGACGATGTCGACGGATGCGGCGCCGGGAAACATTTTGTCCAGCGGCGCGGCCGCCTCGAGTAGGCGGTCGGCCAGCGGCAGGTCGCCAACCGGGATCACCCGGTGCGAGCGGGCGGCATAGGGGCCGACAGAGCCGTCCTCGTCCACATGCAGGCGCACGCGGGTGCGCCAGCCGGTGCCGTCGGCGGCGTCTCCGGGCGAGGCGTTGGGGCCGACCGGGACCGGCTCGACCGTGACCTCGGACTCGATGCCGGCCATCCGTTTCAAGGCGTCAGCCAAAACCTGGCGCTTCAGCTCGCGCTGGAAACCGAGCTCGATGTGGCCGAACTCGGCGCCGCCGGCGCGGTCGACGGGGTCGCGGTCGAGGGCGGCGGCGGCCCAAATGTGCGGCTGACGCTCCGGCGCCGGGGTGAGCACTTCGACGGTCTCCGCCCGCCAGAAGCTTTTGTGGCTGGCCGAGGTCAGCCGGGCGCGCACGCGCTCCCCCGGCAGTGTGTCACTCACGAAGACCACGCGGCCCTCGTGCCGGGCGATGAAGATGCCGCCGTGGGCTACGTTGGTGACGTCGAGTTCGAGTTCCGCGCCCACTTCTGCGGAGTGCCCGTTCGAATCTGCCTGAATGTCATTGCTGGTGCCCATCCTTCGATGATCCCACACCGCTTGCACCCCCACCGAAGGAAACCCATGCGCTTGTACCTGGCGTCCACGTCTCCGGCCCGGCTGATGCTGCTGCGCACCGCGGGGATCGAACCTGTCACGGTCGCGCCCGACGTCGACGAGGACGTGGTCGCCGCCGACGCGGCCCGGTCGGGCGGCGGACCGCTGACTCCCCACCGGGTCGTGGAGCTGCTGGCGCGGGCCAAGGCGGAGGCCGTGTCCCGCGTGTTGACTGACAGCGGCGACATCACCGACGGCCTCGTGCTCGGCGGCGACTCGGTCTTCGTGATCGACGACGTCATCTACGGCAAGCCGCACACCGCCGCGAAGGCGCGCGAACGCTGGCACCTGCAGCGCGGCCGAACCGGGCAGCTGTATTCGGGCCATTGGCTGATCGACCACTCGGCCGGCGTGGCCGGGCGCGGTGTCGGCGCCGTCGCCGTCGCGGACGTCACCTTCGCCGACGATATCGAGGATGCGGAGCTGGACGCCTATATCGCCACCGGCGAGCCTCTGCTCGTGGCCGGGGCCTTCACCATCGACAGCCTCGGGGCGCCGTTCATCACCCACATCAGCGGGGATCCGTCCACCGTCGTAGGGCTCTCGCTGCCGACGCTGCGCCGGCTGGTGACCGGTCTCGGGCACGCGTGGCCGAGCCTGTGGAACCGCACCGACAACTGACAGATTGCTGGTTTTCGAGGTTGTTTGTAGGCATCCGCACCTTTCTCCGGCCTCTTTTTGTGGGAGAGAACCAAAAACCCGGTCGCTCTGCCCCATAAGCTAGGGCACTGTGCCCCCAATAACGAAGGTCCTCATCGCAAACCGGGGCGAAATCGCCGTCCGGGTGATCCGAGCCGCAAAAGACAGCGGCATTGCCTCGGTTGCCGTCTACGCTGACCAGGATCGCGACTCGATGCATTCGCATCTGGCCGACGAGGCCTACGGTCTCGACGGAACCACGAGCGCCGACACCTACCTCGTCATCGAAAAGCTGCTCTCCGTGGCCCGACGGTCCGGCGCCGATGCCGTGCACCCCGGCTACGGGTTCCTCGCCGAGAACGCCGACTTCGCCCGCGCCGTGATCGGGGCCGGCCTGATTTGGATCGGCCCCTCCCCCGACGCCATCGAGAAGCTCGGCGACAAGGTCTCCGCACGGCACGTCGCCGAGAAGGTGCATGCGCCGATGGCGCCCGGCACCCTCAACCCGGTGGCGGATGCCGCGGAGGTGCTCGATTTCGTCGACCTCCACGGCCTGCCGGTCGCGATCAAGGCGGCCTTCGGCGGCGGCGGTCGCGGCCTCAAGGTCGCCCGCACCCGCGAGGAGGTGCCCGAGCTCTTCGACTC
Organism: Cryobacterium sp. M23; assembly: GCF_002929655.1. NCBI lineage: Bacteria > Bacillati > Actinomycetota > Actinomycetes > Micrococcales > Microbacteriaceae > Cryobacterium > Cryobacterium sp. M23. Next base: position 58,319 of record NZ_PJJV01000079.1, on the reverse strand, counting down.
CGCCACCCGCGAGGCCATTGCCGCGTTCGGTCGCGGCGAATGCTTCGTCGAAAAGTACCTGGACAAGCCGCGCCACGTCGAGACCCAGTGCCTCGCCGACGCATCCGGCACGGTCGTCGTCGTCTCCACCCGCGACTGTTCCCTGCAGCGCCGCCACCAGAAGCTGGTCGAGGAGGCCCCCGCGCCGTTCCTGACCGACGCGCAGCGTAACGAGATGTATCGCGCGTCCAAGGCGATCCTCGCCGAGGTCGGCTACGTGGGCGCCGGCACCTGCGAGTTCCTGATCGGCCAGGACGGCACCGTCTCGTTCCTGGAGGTCAACACCCGGCTGCAGGTCGAGCATCCCGTGTCCGAGGAAGTGACCGGAATCGACCTGGTGCGCGAGCAGTTCCGCCTGGCCGAGGGCGGTCGCCTCGACTACCCCGACCCGGAGCCGATCGGACACTCCTTCGAGTTCCGCATCAACGGCGAGGATGCCGGCCGCGGCTTCATGCCGGCCCCCGGCCCCGTGCACGTCTTCAAGCCCTCCGGGGGCCCCGGGGTGCGCGTGGACAGCGGCGTCACGGCCGGCGACGTCATCTCGGGTTCGTTCGACTCCCTTCTCGCAAAGCTCATCGTCACCGGCGCCACCCGCGAGGAAGCGCTCGAGCGTTCCCGCCGGGCCCTGGACGAGTTCGAGGTCGCGGGTCTCCCCACCGTGCTGCCGTTCCACCGCCGGATCGTGCGCGACCCCGCGTTCGCCCCCGCCGACGGTGAGCCGTTCACGATCTTCACCCGGTGGATCGAAACCGAGTTCGTCAACGACATCGAGCCGTGGAACGGCTCGCCGGAAGTGCTGACCAGCCCCGCTAAGCGCCACAACGTCGTCGTCGAGGTGGAGGGGCGACGGATCGAGGTCAGTCTGCCGGTTCGCCTGCTGCCCGGCGCCGCCTCCGAGAACACGGCCGGCCCGGCACCCCGTCGGCGCGGCGGCTCCCCCTCCGTCAGCTCGGCCACCGGCGACGCCGTACACGCCCCGATGCAGGCGACCATCGTGAAGCTGGCCGTGGCCGAGGGCGACCTCGTCGTCAAGGGCGATCTGCTGCTGGTGCTGGAGGCCATGAAGATGGAGCAACCACTGACCGCCCACAAGGACGGCATCGTCGGCAACGTGGGGGCGATCATCGGCGCGACCGTGGCCTCCGGCTTCCTGCTGATGGCCGTCATGGACGCCGTGGAAGCCGTGGAAGCCGTGGAAGCCGTGGACGCCTGACCCACGTCACCGGCTGACACGTCAACGCCCTCGTTCCAAGAACGAGGGCGTTGTCTTTTCTTTCGTTTGTGGTGTCTCTCGAAGGCGTCAGAGCACGATGTGCATGGCGCGGGCGGCATCCGTGATCGAATGCGTCAGCGACGGGTAGACCGGGAACGCTCGTGCGACCTCGTCGACGGTGAGCCGGTGCTCCACGGCCAGGGCGAGCGGGAAGATCAGTTCGCTGGCCTTAGGGGCCACGATCACGCCGCCGATGACGGTGCCGGTGGTGGTGGTGGCGAACAGCTTCACGAAGCCGTCCTTGATGCCCATCATCTTGGCCCGAGGGTTCGAAGCGAGCGGGAGCTTGTAGATGCTGCCGCGAGTGAGGCCGTCCTCGATCTGCTTCTGGGTCCAGCCGACCGTGGCGATCTCCGGCTGCGTGAAGATGTTGGCCGCGACGTTGCGAATCTCGATCGGGTTGACCGCGTCGCCCATGGCGTGGAACACGGCCGTGCGGCCCATCATCGAGGCGACGGATGCCAGCGGCAGCTCGGTCGTGCAGTCCCCGGCCGCGTAGATGTTCGGCATCGACGTGCGCGCGACCCGGTTCACCCGGATGTGACCGGAGTCGGTGAGCTGCACGTCGGCTTCCTCGAGGCCGAGGCCCTTCGTGTTCGGCACGGACCCGACCGCGATCAGGCAGTGGCTACCCTCGACGGTTCGGCCGTCGGCCAGCGTGGCCAGCACTCCACCCACCGTGCGCATGACGGACTCGGCGCGGGACTTGCTGAGCACGACCATGCCGTTGCGCTTGAATACGTTCTCGACCACGTTCGCGGCGTCGGCGTCCTCACCGGGCAGCACGCGGTCGCGGCTGGAAATCAGGGTGACCTTGGCACCGAGGGCGCGGTAGGCGGAGGCGAATTCGGCCCCGGTCACCCCGGAGCCCACGACGATGAGGTGTTCGGGTACGGCCCGCAGGTTGTAGAGCTGCGTCCAGGTGAGGATGCGCTCGCCGTCGGGGAGCGCGGTGGGCAGGATGCGCGGGGTTGCCCCGACGGAGACGACGATCGTGTCGGCCTCGATCCGGTCGAAGTCCGTGCCGGAGCCGTCTTCGGCTGTGGACACGATCACGCCGCTGGTACCGTCCAGCCGGCCGTGGCCGTGCACCAGGTTGACCCCGGCGCGCATCAGGGTGGACTTCATGTCTTCGGACTGCTGCCGGGCCAGGGCCAGGAGCCGCTTGTTGACCGCGGCGAGGTTGATGGCCACCTCGGGGCGGGCCGGCTTGCCCTTTTCGCCGCGCACGAACAGCTGTACGCCGAGCTCGGTCGCGTCGTGGATCGAGTTGGTGGCCTCGGCCGTCGCGATGAGGGACTTGGACGGGACGACGTCCGTGATCACGGCCGAACCGCCGACGCCGACACGCTCGATCAGGGTGACCTCGGCGCCCTGCTGAGCGCCGGCCAGGGCGGCCTCGTACCCGCCGGGGCCTCCGCCGAGGATAGCGATGCGCTGCTTGCGTTCGAAGTCGTAGGCCATGCTCATATTCTCCTGCCCCGGCGCGCCCGCCGCCAAACCCCGGGGCTCCGCTCCCCCGTCGACGAACCAATTCGACGGAGATTCTGCCCAAAATTGACGTTCAGGCCCCTTTTTCGCCGTGAAATCCCAAAATCTCCGTCGAATTGAACAAGGGAACGGTCCCGAAATCGGCGGGCAATTAGAGTAGGGGGATGCTGAAGACCGACAATAACTTGCTTGACGCGCCAGAAACCGATCCGTTTGATGTTGCACGGACCGCCGCTTCTGAAATCGCCGAAGCCACGGGCGTAGCCCGCCACGACATCGCCCTGACCCTGGGCAGCGGATGGGGCAAGGCCGCCGATCTCATCGGCGAGACCACGCACACCCTCGACGCGCAGTACATCACCGGTTTCAGTGCACCCGCCCTGGCCGGCCACGCCGGCACGCTGCGCTCGGTGCTGCTGCCCAGCGGCAAGCGCGCCCTCCTCATCGGCGCCCGCACGCACTATTACGAAGGCCACGGTGTGCGCCGGGTCGTGCACAGCGTGCGCACCGCCGCCGCCACCGGCGCGACGACCATGATCCTCACCAACGGTGCCGGCGGCATCCGGGAGACCTGGAAAGCCGGCACCCCCGTGCTGATCAGCGACCACATCAACCTCACCGCCGACTCGCCCCTCGAGGGCGCGACGTTCGTCGACCTGACCGACCTCTACTCGCGCCGCCTGCGCGACCTGGCCCGCACCATCGACCCGTCGCTCGACGAGGGCGTGTACTGCCAGTTCCGCGGCCCGCACTACGAGACGCCGGCCGAGGTGCAGATGGCCAAGGTCATCGGCGGCCACATCGTCGGCATGTCGACCGCCCTCGAGGCGATCGCCGCCCGCCAGTCGGGCATGGAGATCCTCGGTCTGTCGCTGATCACCAACCTCGCGGCCGGAATCCAGCAGGACCCGCTCAGCCACTCGGAGGTGCTCGAGGCCGGAAAGCTCGCCGAGCCCGTCATCAGCGCGCTCCTCGCCCGGATCGTGGCCGCACTGTGACCCTCGACAACACCGACCCGCAGATCACCGGCCGGCATTCCGCCGCCGCCGACGCTGCTCCCGCGTCCGCTGCCGGTGCCGATGCCGCCACCGGCACCGGCGCCACCGAAACAGTCCTGCCCGACACGATGGTCATCAACACCATCGGCGCCGACGACGACACAGACACCAGCACCAGCACGGATGCCGTGAGCGGCAGCGAGACCGGCACCGACTCCGCTCCGGCCGCGGCTGCCACGCCGACCGTGATCGCCGTGGCCAATGCCTGGCTCAGCCAGGACCCCGATCCCGAGACCCAGGCCGAGCTGCGCCTCCTGCTGCGCGGGGCCGGCGACGGCGACGCCGTCGCACTCGCGGAGCTGCACGCCCGCTTCGACGAACGCCTCGCCTTCGGCACGGCGGGTCTGCGCGGCGCCATCGCCGCCGGCTCCAACCGGATGAACCGCGTACTCGTCTGCCAGGCAGCCGCCGGCCTCGCCGCGTTCCTGACGAAGAACGCCGTCCCGGGCCGGGTCCCCTCGGTCGTCATCGGCTATGACGGGCGCAAGAACTCGCATGTCTTCGCCACTGACTCGGCCGCGATCATGGCCGGTGCCGGGGTACGCGCCATCCTGCTCCCCCGCTTGCTACCGACCCCCGTGCTCGCGTTCGCTGTGCGCCACCTCGACGTCGGCGCGGGCATCATGGTCACCGCCTCGCACAACCCGCCCAACGACAACGGCTACAAGGTCTACCTGGGCGGCGCCAACCAAGGCTCCCAGATCGTTTCGCCCGACGACGCCGCGATCGCGGCCGAGATCCTGCGCGTCGCCGCGGAAGAACGGGTTCCCGACCTGCCCCGGGCACCCTACGAGACGGCGCCCGAGTCGATCGTGCAGGCCTACATCGACGCGACGGCAGGTCTTGCCCGCCGGCCCCTCGCGCAGGTCAACACGGTTTACACCGCCCTGCACGGCGTCGGCTGGGACACCACCCGCCGGGTGTTTGAAGCCGCCGGCTTCGACCTGCCCACACTCGTCGACGCCCAGATCGCCCCGGATGCCGCCTTCCCCACGGTCTCCTTCCCCAACCCCGAAGAACCCGGCGCGATGGACCTCGCCTATGAGACGGCCCGTGAGACCGGCGCCGAGCTGATCATCGCCAACGACCCCGACGCCGACCGCCTTGCGATCGCCATCCCGCAAGAGGGGTCCCCCGACGGGTACCGGCGCCTCAGCGGCAACGAGGTCGGGGCGATCCTCGGCTGGCGAGCCGCGGAACTGGCCGCGAGCGTCACCGGTGACGGCGGCGCCACCGGCACCCTCGCGTGCTCCATCGTCTCCACCCCGGCGCTGGAGGCCGTGGCGAAGGCTTACGGGCTGCGGTTCACCGACACCCTCACCGGCTTCAAGTGGGTGTCGCGCGCGCCCGACCTGATCTTCGGCTTCGAGGAGGCCCTCGGCTACCTCGTGAACCCCGAAACCGTGCGCGACAAAGACGGCATCTCCGCCGCCGTGGCGCTGCTCTCCCTGGTCAGCAATCTGAAGGCGGAGGGCGTCACCCTCGCCCAGCACCTCGACCGTTTCAGCGAACGCTTCGGCCACTTCGCCTCCGGCCAGATCTCGGTGCGCGTCACCGACCTGACCGAGATCGAGCAGGTCATGGCGCGGCTGCGCGAGACACCCCCGGTCTTCGTCGGCAGCATCGCCGTCGACCACATCGACGACCTCTCCGGGGGCTTCAACGGCCTGCCGCCCAGCGACGTGCTGCGCATCCGGCTGGCCGACGGCTCCCGCGTCATGGTGCGCCCGAGCGGCACCGAGCCCAAGCTCAAGGTCTACCTCGACACCAGCAGTTCCGTCGGCACGGTCGCCGAACGCCGGGCCGCCGCGGAGGCAACCCTCGCGGAGCTCGACCGGGGTATGCGCGAGCTGATCGCGTAGCCCCGCGAAACGCGGTGCAGCATCCGTTCGCACGGCGCGCGGGTGTTGCGCCGCTGCGCGGGTGGCGTGCCTCGCGCGCAACGGCGCAGCTGCAGCGCACCGCCGCGAGGGCGTCAGCCCAGGGCGGTCTCCAGCTTGGCGGTGAGCTCGTCCACATCGAAGTAGTTGTCGATCACGACGATATCGGCATTGGTCTTGCCGATGGCGTCGACCAACTCCGACGAGGTAAGGATGACCTGGGCATCCGCCCCGACCGTGCTCACCCCGGCGATGTCGGTGGCCGTGACGAAAGCTTCGATATCGAGGCGTTTGAGCGCGCGCTCGGCGTTGATTTTGAGGATGGCGGAGGTTCCCACTCCCACCCCACAGAGTGCGACGATCTTCATGAGGGCTCCTCGGTTGCGGTCGGCACGCCGAGCAGAGCGCGGATGGCGTCGGCGTCCGTGGCCGCGGCGAGCGAGGGGATGACGTGCGCGTCGTTGAAGACGTTGGCCAGCTCGGCCACGAGCAGCACGTGCTCGTCGGAGCTGGTGACGGCGAGCCCGAGCACCACGCTGACCGGGTCGTTGTGCGGATGTCCGAACGCGACCGGGTCGGCCAGGGTCACGATGCTGAGGCCCTCGGTGTGCACATCGGGTCCGGGTCGGGCGTGCGCGAGCGCCAGCCCGGGGGCGATGACCACGTAGGCACCGAATTCCTCGATGACGGCGATCATGCGCTTCGTGTATTCGGGGGCGGTGGCGCCGGAGCGCTCGAGGGCACCACCGGCGGCGGCCACCGCGCCGCGCCAATCGTCGACGTGGACGCCGATCGCGATGGCTTCGAGGGGCAGGGGCGGAAGGGGCATGGGAACTTTCACGGGGTAGGGGGTCGGCTTTCGCGAGTCGCTCAGGCGCTTTCGAAACCGGCGACGATGGCGTCCGCCAGCTCTTCGCGTTCGTCGAGCGGAAGGAACGCGGCCTGCGCCGCGTTGAGCTGGAAGACCTCGAGGTCGTCGATGTCGTAGCCGAACGCATCGCTGAGCAGCGCGAGTTCCTGGGTCAGGGTGGTGCTGCTCATCAGGCGGTTGTCGGTGTTGACCGTGACCCGGAAGCCCAGCTGGTAGAGCAGGTCGAAGGGGTGGTCGAGCAGGTCCGCGCCCCACGCGGCGATTGCGCCGGTCTGCAGGTTGGACGACGGGCTGAGCTCGAGGGCGATCTCGCGGTCGCGCACCCACTGCGCCACCGGGCCGAGCGTGACGTAGGTGTTCTCCGCGTCTTCGCGGCCGATCACGATTTCCTCGGCCAGACGCACGCCGTGGCCCAGGCGCAATGCCCGGCCGTCGTAAAGCGCCCCACGGATGCTCTCCAACCCGTCAGCCTCGCCCGCATGCACGGTGACGGGCAGGAAGGCATTCGCGAGGAAGTCGAACGCGTCCCGGTGGTGGTGGGCCGGGAACCCCAGTTCGGCCCCGGCGATGTCGAAGCCGACAACCCCGTTGGAACGATGCCGCACGGCGAGTTCCGCGATCTCCAGGCTGCGCTCGGCATGCCTCATGGCCGTGATCAGCTGGCCGATCCGAATGCGGGACCCGGCACCCGCGACCAGCGCGATGCCGGCCTCGATGCCCTCCTGCACCGCCTCGACGCTCTGGTCGAGGGTGAGGCCGCGGGCCAGGTGCTGCTCGGGGGCCCAGCGGATCTCCCCGTAGATCACGCCGTCGGCGTCGAGGTCCTCCACGAATTCGCGGGCCACGCGCACCAGGGCCTCGCGGGTCTGCATCACGCCGACGGTGACGTCGAAAGTCTTCAGGTAGTCGACCAGGGTGCCGGAGTCGGCCTGGGCGCTGAACCAGGAGCCGAGCGATCGGGCATCCGTCGCCGGCAGCGCCAGCCCGACCGCGTCGGCCAGCTCGATGATGGTCTGCGGGCGCAGGCCGCCGTCGAGGTGGTCGTGCAGGGAGATCTTCGGCAGTGCGTTGATGCTCGTGCCGGCACCGGGCAGCAGGTAGTCCTCAGGGCTCGTGTTCACCCCCCTAATCTACCGGCTGGGTGCTGAGAGTCACACTGCTGGCCCAGCCGGCCCGCACATCCGTTCAGATGCACGGGCCGAGACCGGCCGGGCGGTTCAGCGGCCGATGCGCTCGGCGATCAGCGGGCCGCCGTCCTGCACGGGCTCGCCGGGGTCGCCGATGCGATATGCGCCGTCCACGGCCTCCAGGGCCCGCGCGAAGCGCTCGGGTTCATCGGCGCTGAGGGTGAACAGGGGCTGGCCGGCGCGCACGGTATCGCCCGGCTTGGCGTGCAGGTCGATGCCGGCGGCGTGCTGCACCGGATCCTGCTTGCGGGCGCGGCCGGCGCCGAGGCGCCAGGCGCCGATGCCGAACGGCAGCGCCTGCTGCTCGACGAGAACACCGTCGCGCAGGGCGGTGACGACGTGGGTCTCGCGGGCCACGGGCAGCGGGGCGTCGGGATCGCCGCCCTGGGCACGGATCACGTCGCGCCACTTGTCCATGGCGCGCCCGTCGGTGAGAGCGGATTCCACGTCGACGTCGGTGATGCCCACCAGAGCGAGCATCTCCCGGGCCAGGGCCACGGTGAGCTCGACGACATCCGCCGGCCCGCCGCCGGCGAGAACCTCGACCGATTCACGCACCTCGTTGGCGTTTCCGATCGCGAGCCCAAGCGGCACGTTCATGTTGGTGAGCAGAGCGGATGTCGCCACGCCGGCGTCCTCGCCGAGGGCGACCATGGTGCGGGCGAGCTCCCGGGACCGTTCGATGTCTTTCAGGAACGCGCCCGACCCGAACTTCACGTCCAGGACGAGGGCGCCGGTGCCCTCCGCGATCTTCTTCGACATGATCGACGACGCGATCAGCGGGATCGCCTCGACGGTGCCGGTGATGTCGCGCAGCGCGTAGAGCTTGCCGTCGGCCGGGGCCAGACCGCCGCCGGCGGCGCAGATCACGCCGCCGAATTCCTGCAGCTGCGCGAACATCTCCTCGTTGGTGAGGTGCGCACGCCAGCCGGGGATGGATTCGAGCTTGTCGAGGGTGCCGCCGGTGTGGCCGAGGCCGCGGCCGGACAGCTGCGGCACGGCCGCACCGAAGACCGCCACGAGTGGCATCAGCGGCAGGGTGATCTTGTCGCCGACGCCGCCGGTGGAGTGCTTGTCGGTGGTCGGCTTGCCGAGACCGGCGAAGCTCATCCGCTCGCCGCTGCTCAGCATCGCCATGGTGAGATCCTTGATCTCCCGGCGGTTCATGCCGTTCAGGAAGATCGCCATGGTCATGGCGGCCATCTGCTCGTCGCCGACGTAACCGCGCGTGTACGCGTCGATCAGCCAGTCGATCTGCGGCGTGCTGAGCTCGCCCCGATCACGCTTGGCATGGATCAGGTCCACGGCGTCGAAGGCCTCGATACGGTTCTCGTTGGTGCTCACAGCTACTCTTCCTGATATTCGGCGAGCTGCCTCGGCCCGAAGGCGTCCGGCAGCACTTCATCGATGGTGCGCACACCCGACACCGTCTCCAGCAGCATGCCGGGCGCGGAATGTTCGTACAACAGCTGGCGGCAGCGGCCGCAGGGCATCAGCGTTCGGCCGTTGCCGTCGACGCAGGTGAACGCGACGAGGTGGCCTCCCCCGGTCAGGTGCAGCACGGAGACGAGGGCGCATTCGGCGCAGAGGGTGAGCCCGTAGGAGGCGTTCTCCACGTTGCATCCGCTGATCACACGACCGTCGGTGACCTGCGCTGCGGCGCCGACCGGGAACTTCGAGTACGGCACATAGGCCCGGGCCATCGCCGTCGTCGCGGCCTCCCGCAGCGCCGCCCAGTCGATGTCGCCGGCCGCTGGCGAGGCGCTGTGGCTCACGCCGGTCACGATTTGATGTAGGGCTTGCCGGATGCCGCCGGTCCCCGCGACGTTCCAACGAACCCGGCAACGGCGGCGATGGTGATCAGGTACGGCAGCATGAGCATGAACTCGCTCGGCACCGGCGAACCGATGACACTGAGCACGTTCTGCAAGTTGCTCGCGAACCCGAACAGGAGGGCGGCCAGCGTGGCCCGGATCGGATCCCAACGGCCGAAGATCACGGCGGCCAGCGCGATGAAGCCGGCTCCGGCGGTCATCTCCTTGCCGAAAGCGCCCACCGAACCGAGGGTGAAGTAGGCGCCGCCGAGGCCGACGATCGCGCCGGCGAGCGACACGTTCCAGAACCGGGTGCGGCCGACGTTGATGCCGACGGTGTCTGCCGCCTGGGGGTGCTCGCCCACGCTGCGGAGGCGCAGGCCCCACCGGGTGTGGAAGATGCCGTAGTACACCAAGGCGACGGCCACATACATGATGTAGACGATCAGGGTCTGCCGGAACAAGACCGGTCCGATGATCGGGATCTCGCTGAGCAGCGGGATGTTGATCCGCTCGAATCGAGGCGGCTGGTTGAGCAGGGCCGCGTTTGGCGCCATCACCTGGGAGTAAAGGAAACCGGTGACGCCGATCACGAGAACGTTGAGCACGACACCGACGATGACCTGGTCGACGAAGTACTTGATCGAGAACGAGGCGAGCACCATCGAAACGAGAACGCCGGCGAACATGGCCGCGACGAGGCCGAGGATGGGCTGGTTGGTCAGGGACGCCACCATGGCCGAGGTGAACGCCCCGGCGAGCAGTTGCCCCTCGATGGCGATGTTGACCACGCCGACCCGTTCGGAGATGACACCGCCGAGTGCACCGAAGATCAGCGGTACGGCCAGGCTGAGCGAACCGAACAGCAGCCCGGGCACCGGGATGGACTCGCCGGCGGCGGCCCAGACCAGGAATCCGATCAGGAAGAGCACCGCGTAGACGGAGATAAGCCAGATCGGCACCTGACGCTGGGACTGCACCAGCCACACGCTCACGCCCGTGATCAAAAGCAGCAGCACACTGATGACGATGCCGGTCAGCCGCGTGGGCAGCAGGAGATCGGGAAGCTGGATCAGGTCGCTCGAGGTGGAGAGCCGCATGGTGCTGACGCCCTCGCGGCCGAAGGCCACGAAGAGCGCGAGGGCGACGACGGTGAAGATCGCCAGGGCGATGGGCGACTTCCAACTCTTCACGATTTTGAATTCGGGGCGATCGTCGGCGGTGGACGATATGGGCTGGACGGCCGGGGCAACGGTGCTCACTGTGCAGCCACCTCCTGGGAAACGTTGGGCAGTGCCCGGCGGGGCGCGGAGCCCGGGGCCGGCAGTCGGAAGATGGCCCGCACGAGGGGCGGAGCCGCGATGAAAAGCACGATCAGTGACTGCACGACGAGCACGATGTCGATCGGCACACCCTCGGCCGCTTGCATCGAGAAACCGCCGGCCTTGAACGCGCCGAACAGGATGCCCGCGGCGAACACACCCCAGGGCTTGGAACGGCCCAGCAGCGCGACCGTGATCGCATCGAAGCCGATGCCGGAGTCCAGTCCGGCGCCGAAACCGCTGGTCGTGGTGCCGAGCACCTGGTTGATGCCGGCCAGGCCGATCAGTCCGCCCGAGAACAGCATCGCGTAGACGTAGATGCGCTTGACGCTGATGCCGGCGACGCGCGCCGCGTGGGGGTTCAGTCCCACGGCCCGGAACTGGAAGCCCAGGTTCGACCGGGACAGCAGCCACCAGGTGAAAACCGTGGCGGCGATGGCCAGGATGAAGCCGAAGTGCAGCGAGTACGTCGAGCCGAGAAGGTCGGGGAAGACCGCGGTGACCTTCGTCGCCGGGCTCTTCGGGTTGTTCGATCCGGGGGTCTTCAGGAAGCCCTCGCGCAGCAGGTAGCTGACCAGGTAGAACGCGACGTAGTTGAGCATGATCGTGGTGATCACCTCATGGGCGCCGGTGCGGGCCTTGAGCAGACCCACGATCCCACCCCAGAGGGCGCCGCCGAGCACGCCGGCCACGAGGGCCGCGACCATGTGCAGGCCGTAGGGCAGGTCAACGGCGAAACCGACCCAGCCGCCGAGGGCGGCGGCGATCAGCATCTGGCCGCGGCCACCGATGTTGAACATGCCCACCCGGAAGCCCAGCGCCACGCCGAGCCCCGCCATGATCAGCGGGGTCGCGAAGGTGAGCGTCTCGGTGAGCGGCTTGATGCCGGCGGCGAAGCTCGGTCGACGGAAGTTGTAGACCGACCCCTGAAACAGGGCCGAGTAGGCGCCGGACACGGAATACCAGACTTCCCGCAGCAGGTCGCCGGGCCGGGAGAAGAAGTAGCCTGCGGCTTCCTGAACGCCCTCGTTGGTGAAGGCGATCATGATGCCGCCGACGAAGAGCGCGAGCACGACGGCGAGCACGGAGATGATCGCGTTGCCGGTGGTGATCTCGCGAAACGCCTGGTTCCAGCGGGACGGCTGTTCGGGGGCCGGGCTTGACGGCGTTCCTGACTCGGTCGTGGGACCCTGTGTCGCGCTCACGCGGCAGCTCCTTCTCCGGCGGGCGTTTCGCCGGCCATCATCAAACCGAGTACGGCGCGCGGCGTGTCACCGGGAACGATGCCGACGATGCGACCGCGGTACATGACCATGATCCGGTCCGCGAGGGCTGCCACCTCGTCGAGCTCCGTCGAGATGACGATCACGGGTGTGCCGGCATCCCGGGTGGCCACGATGCGTTCGTGGACGAACTCCACCGAGCCGACGTCGAGCCCGCGGGTGGGCTGGGCTGCGACGAAGAGGCGCAGATCGCGGCCGAGCTCGCGGGCGAGCACGACCTTCTGCTGGTTGCCGCCGGAGAGCTTGCCGACCGGGGTCTCGATGCCCTGGGCGCGCACGTCGAACTCTGTGACTTTTTTTTCGGCGAACGCGGCGAGGAAGGCCCGCTGCACGTTCCACCGTTTGACGAAGGGGAGCGCGTTCGAGCGGTCGAGCATGAGGTTCTCGGCGATGGTGAACTCACCGACCAGTCCGTCTTCGTTGCGGTCTTCCGGCACGAATCCGACTCCGGCGTCGAGTACCTGGCGCACCGAATGCCCGCGCAGCGACTTGCCGTCGAGGGTGATCTCCCCGGAGACCCGCGATTGGAGCCCCATCATCGCCTCGGTGAGTTCGGTCTGGCCGTTTCCCTGCACCCCGGCGATGGCCAGGATCTCGCCCTTGTGCACCTCGAAGCTGACGTTGTTGACCAGGATCTGGCCGTGCGGGCCCAGCACGGTGAGGTTCTTCACCGACAGAACCACCTCACCGGGCAGTGCCGGGGACTTGTCCACGGTGAGGTCGACCGCACGGCCGACCATCTGGGTGGCCAGCTCGACGTTGCTCGCGGTCGGGGACGCCTCGCCGACGACCTTGCCCAGACGGATGACGGTGATCCGGTCGGCGACTTCGCGCACCTCGCGCAGCTTGTGGGTGATGAACACGATGGAGGTACCGCTCGCCTTGAGCTGGCGCATGATGACCATCAGCTCGTCGGTCTCCTGCGGCGTGAGCACGGCGGTGGGCTCGTCAAAGACGAGCACCTTCGCGTCGCGCGAGAGCGCCTTGATGATCTCGACCCGCTGCTGCACGCCGACGGGGAGGTCTTCGACGAGCGCGTCCGGGTCGACGTCGAACCCGAACCGCCGGGAGATCTCGCGCACGTGCTTGCGGGCCGCGGGCAGGTCGAGGCGACCGCCGGCCTTGGTCTCCTCATGCCCGAGCATGACGTTCTCGGCGACGGTGAACACCGGGATGAGCATGAAGTGCTGGTGCACCATGCCGATGCCGGCGGCCATGGCGTCGCCGGGGCCGCTGAAGTGCTGCACCACGTCGTCGAGGAGGATATCGCCCTCCTCGGCCCGGTACAGGCCGTAGAGCACGTTCATCAGGGTGGATTTCCCCGCGCCGTTTTCGCCGAGCAGTGCGTGGATTTCTCCGGCCTCGACGGTGAGGTCAATGTGGTCATTCGCGACCAGGGCACCGAATCGCTTCGTAATGCCTCGAAGTTCGAGCTTCATGTCGTCGATTCTATTCAGTGGTGAGCGAAAGTTGACACTCTTGCTCATATGTTGGCGGGGTGGCGCCGTTCGCTTGGGTGTGCAGGCATCCCGGCCGACGACATCCGCCCACTGACGCAGGAGGGGAGGCACGCAAGATGCGTGCCTCCCCGACTGCGTCTGAGTGCTGTTTCGGTGCTACTTCGGGGTCGCGGGCGACTCAACCTTGAGAGCGCCGCTGATGATGTCGGCCTTGATGGCCTCGATCTCGGTCATGACCGCGGGGTCGACCTTGGACTCCCAGTCGTGGAGCGGGGCGATGTCGACGCCCTCGTTCTCGAGCGTGCCGACGTAGGGGGTGGACGAGAAGTCGCCCTCAGCGTCGTCGAGGATGATCTGCTCGGTGGCATCCGTCATCTGCTTGAGCACCGAGGTGAGGTACAGCGAAGCGAACTCGGGCGTGGTCTCGAACAGGTCGCTGTCGACACCGATGATGGCGACGTCCTTGCCGGAGTCCTGAATGGCCTGCGCGGTGCCCTGGAAGAGCGGTCCGGCAACCGGGAGGATGATGTCAGCGCCGGCGTCGATCAGGGTGGTGCTAAGCGCCTTGCCCTGGTTGATGTCGTCGAAGCCACCGGCGAACAGGCCGGTCTGGGTGGCCTTGTCCCAGCCGCTGACGGTGACGTCGGTGCCCTTCTTCTCGTTGTGGTACGCGACGCCGTCGACAAAGCCGTCCATGAAGATGGTGACCGACGGGAACTGGAGTCCGCCGTAGGTGCCGACGACTCCGGTCTTGGTGGTGCCCGCGGCCAGGTAGCCGGCCAGGAACGCGGCCTGCGCCGTGTCGTACAGCACCGGCTTCACGTTGTCGAGCGTCAGCGGGCTGAAGTCGTCATTGGAGAGCGCGGAGTCGATCAGCGCGAAGTTGGTGTCGGGCGCGGCCTGGGCGGCATCGCGGGTGGCGTTGGAGAGGGCGAAACCGACGGTGAGGACGAAGTCGCAACCCTGGTCGACCATGCTCGAGACGTTCGGGCCGTACTGGTCTTCCGACTTGGACTCGGCCTGCTGGAATTCGATGCCGAGCTCGTCGGAGGCCTTGGTGATGCCCTCGAAGCTGGACTGGTTGAAGGACTTGTCGTCGAAGCCGCCGAAGTCGGAGACGATGCAGGGCAGGTAGTCGGATTCGGCACCGCCACCAGCGGTTCCCTCATCGGTCGGCGCCGGCGCACAGGCTGCGAGAAGGGCCACGACGCCCAGCGTGGCAAGGCCGCTGAATGCGACCCGTCGTTTCATGATTGTCAAAATGAGCTCCAATGGTCGCCCGACGCGGGTTCGCAAGGGGCTGTATTGAGTTACACGCTATCGAATGATTCTCTGCTCAGAGGAGCAAAACGGGCCCGTGGGCGAAAGGTTATCAAGACGCGATACTGGTCCGCGGCGGGCCTGCCGGACGCCCCGGCCGAATCGGGCCCGAAAATGCCCCCGATCGGGGGGTTTAATGCCGATTAGAGCACGTCGTTGCTGCCGGACAGCTTCAGCGCGTCGACGACGGCCTTGACCTTCTGCGCGTTGGCGCTGGTGGTGATGAGGAGGGCGTCCGGGGTGTCGACCACGACGATGTCCTCGACGCCGATCAGGGCGATCATGCGCCCGGTGTGGCTGACCACGATCCCGCTCGAGGAGTCGGCAAGCACCCGGGCACCGTCGCCGAGGATGGCGAGATCGCGCTTGCGGCCGTTGGCGTGGATTTTCGCGATCGATGCGAAGTCACCCACGTCGTCCCAGTCGAACTGGCCGGGGATCACGGCGAGCTTGCCGCGGGCGGCCGCCGGTTCGGCGACCGAGTAGTCGATCGCGATCTTCTTCAAACGGGGCCAGACGCGGTCGACCACGGCGCCGCGGCGCGGGGTATCCCAGGCCTCGGCCAGTTCAAGCAGCCCGGCGAGAAGTTCGGGCTCGGACGCCCCGATCTCTTCGAGCAGGCGGTCGGCGCGGGCGATGAACATGCCGGCGTTCCAGAAATAGGTGCCGTTGGCCAGGTAGTCCTGGGCGGTGGCAAGGTCGGGCTTCTCCACGAAGGAGTCCACCGACAGGGCGCTGGCAGCTCCTGCAATGTGCAGCGCGCCGGCGGTCTTGATATAGCCGAAGCCGACGGCCGGCTCCGTGGGCTGGATGCCGATGGTGGCGATGTAGCCGGCGTCGGCGGCGCGCACGGCCTCGGCGACCGCCTGGCGGAACAGGTGGTGTCCCTTTATCACGTGGTCGGCGGCGAAGGAGCCGATGATGACGCCCGGTTCGCGCTTCTCCAGAATCGCCGCGGCCAGGCCGATGGCGGCGGTGGACTCGCGCGGCTCGCTTTCGAGCACCACGTTCAGGTCGGCGAGCTCGGGGAGCTGCTCCTCGACGGCGGCGCGGTGCGCGCGGCCGGTGACCACCATGATGCGCTGCTCGCCCGACAGAGGTGCGAGGCGATCCCAGGTGGCCCGGAGCAGGGTCTGGCCGGAGCCGGTCAGGTCGTGCAGGAATTTGGGGGCGTCGGCGCGGGACAGCGGCCACAGCCGGGATCCGATCCCACCGGCGGGAATCACGCTGTAGAAACGATCGAGTGGTTCCGTGGAAGGCAGCATTCGGCCAGACTACCGCCCGGTCCACGCCGTTCACGGTGCGTTCACCTGCCCGCCGGAGGGCGTGCCTAGGGTCACCCTCATGAGGGTTGCACTCATCACCGAAAGTTTTCTGCCCACGGTCAGCGGAGTCACCACGAGCGTGTGCAAGGTGCTCGAGCATCTTTCCCGCACGGGCCACGACGCGATGGTCATCGCCCCGGCCGGCGCCCCGGCCGAGTACGCCGGGTTCCCCGTGCACGGTGTTCCCGCGGCACGCTACCGGCAGTTCCCGGTGGGAATGCCCAGCCCGCAGGTGCACCGGCTGCTGGCCGATTTCGCCCCGGACGTGCTGCACGCGGCGTCGCCGTTCCTGCTCGGCGCCCAGGGCATCGCGGCCGCGAACCGGCAGGACGTTCCCAGCGTCGCCGTTTTCCAGACGGATGTCGCCGGCTACGCCCGCCGCAACCGGCTCGGCCCGGCCGCGCAGTCCGTCTGGCGTTTCGTCAAGTGGGTGCACGAGGGAGCCGACCTCACCCTGGCTCCCTCCTCCGCGTCGATGGCGGACCTGCGCCGCATCGGCCTGCGGCGGCTGGCGCACTGGACCCGCGGCGTCGACCTGGTCGGCTACCACCCCAACCGGAGATCCGACCCGGAGGCGTCGGCGCTGCGGAGCCGGCTGGCCCCGAACGGGGAGGTCGTCGTGGGCTACGTCGGCCGCCTGGCACCGGAGAAGCAGGTGGAGAGGTTCCGGGCCCTGCGCGGGCTGCCCGGCATCCGTCTCGCCCTCGTCGGCGACGGCCCGTCGCGGCCGGCGCTCGAGCGGGAGCTCGCCGGGATACCGGTGACCTGGCTCGGCCGCCTGGACGGGGCGGATCTCGCCCGGGCTTACGCGAGCTTCGACCTGTTCCTGCACGCGGGCACCGAGGAGACCTTCGGCCAGACCCTGCAGGAGGCGCACGCCGCCGGGCTGCCGGTCGTCGCACCGCGGGCCGGCGGCCCGATCGACCTGGTCAGCCACGGCGAAAACGGCTTCCTCTTCATTCCGGACGACGAGAGAGACCTGCGCCGCTGCGTCGCCCGGCTGGTCCTGGACCCTGCGCTGCGGCGGCGGATGGGCGAGGCGGGACGCCGGAGCGTGCTCGGTCGATCCTGGGAAAACGTGTGCGGCGCGCTGCTGGCGCATTACGAGCAGGTCGTCGACGAACGAGCCGCCGTTCGCGCCATGGTTGCGGTTCCGCTGTCAATGCAGCGCTAGCCGGACATTCGCGTTTTATCTCGGCACAGAGACACTTATAATTGAATCATGTGCGCACGGCGCATTGTCGGCCTGCTTCGTCGAGGCCGCTACACAGCCAGGGAGGGTTGGTCATGCCAGAGCAGGCAGCGACACTGACATCCCAGCAGAAGACGACATCACGTCGCCCCGCCGGCACCCTGTATCGGGGCCGTGAGGGCATGTGGTCGTGGGTCCTCCACCGCATTACGGGTGTTGCGATCTTCTTCTTCTTGCTGGTTCACATCTTGGACACCGCGCTGGTGCGCGTCAGCCCGGAGGCTTACAACGCGGTCATCAGCAGCTATCAGACGCCGATCATGGGCCTCGGCGAAACCGCGCTCGTCGGGGCCATCGTGTTCCACGCCTTCAACGGGATTCGGATCATCCTGATCGACTTCTGGAACGCCAAGTACCAGAAGGCCATGTTCTACGTTGTGGTCGCCTTGTGGGTGGTGACGATGCTCGCCTTCGTGCCGCGCCACCTGATCAACGTGTTCAGCCACTAGAACGGGGAGAGCCATGACATCCACAATCGAAGCTCCCCGCAGCCCCTACTCCCGCGCGCCGCGCTCCCGCGGCGTGAACTGGGAGAAGTGGGGCTGGATCTACATGCGCGTCTCCGGCGTCGTGCTGGTCGTGCTCATCTTCGGACACCTCTTCGTCAACCTGATGGTCGGCGAGGGCGTCAGCGCCCTCAACTTCGCTTTCGTCGCCGGCAAGCTGACCACCCCGTTCTGGATGGTCTGGGACGTTCTCATGCTCTGGCTCGCCCTGATCCACGGCGGCAACGGCATGCGCACGCTGGTCAACGACTACGCCACGCAGCGTCTGACCCGCGGCATCCTGAAGTCCGCCATCCTGGCGGCCGTCGTGATCCTGATCGTGCTCGGCACGCTCGTGGTCTTCACGTTCGACCCTTGCCCGGCCGGTTCGCCCGCCGATCTTCTTCCCTCGTTTTGCTCGGCCATCTAGGAGCTGCTAAAACCCATATGACTACGGATGCTTCAACCGCGCCCTCAGAGTCCACCGTCGTCGACGGTGTGCACTACCACCAGTTCGACATCGTCATCGTGGGAGCCGGCGGTGCCGGTATGCGTGCCGCCATCGAAGCCGGCTCCGGCGCCAGCACGGCCGTGATCTCCAAGCTGTACCCGACGCGTTCGCACACCGGCGCAGCGCAGGGCGGGATGGCCGCGGCCCTCGCCAACGTCGAAGAAGACAACTGGGAATGGCACACCTTCGACACGGTCAAGGGCGGCGACTACCTGGTGGACCAGGACGCAGCCGAGATCCTCGCCAAGGAAGCCATCGACGCGGTCATCGACCTCGAGAACATGGGCCTGCCCTTCAACCGAACGCCGGAGGGCAAGATCGACCAGCGCCGGTTCGGCGGCCACACCAGCGACCACGGCAAGGCGCCGGTACGGCGGGCCTGCTACGCCGCCGACCGCACCGGCCACATGATCCTGCAGACGCTCTACCAGAACTGCGTCAAACGCGGCATCAACTTCTTCAACGAGTACTACGTGCTCGACCTGGTCATGACACCGGTCGACGGGGTCGACCAGCCCTCGGCCGTCGTCGCCTACGACCTGTCCACCGGCGAACTGCACGTCTTCCAGGCGAAGGCGTTCATCTTCGCCACCGGCGGGTTCGGCAAGATCTACAAGACCACCTCCAACGCGCACACCCTCACCGGCGACGGCGTGGGCATCGTGTGGCGCAAGGGCCTGCCGCTCGAGGATATGGAGTTCTTCCAGTTCCACCCGACCGGACTGGCGGGCCTGGGCATCCTGCTCACCGAGGGCGCGCGCGGCGAGGGCGCCATCCTCCGCAACGCGGCCGGTGAACGGTTCATGGAGCGCTACGCGCCCACCATCAAGGACCTCGCCCCGCGTGACATCATCGCCCGTTGCATGGTCAAGGAGGTCGCGGAAGGCCGCGGTGCCGGTCCCAACAAGGACTACCTGTACCTCGACTGCACCCACCTCGGTGCCGAGGTGCTCGAGACCAAGCTGCCCGACATCACCGAGTTCGCCCGCACCTACCTGGGCGTCGACCCGGTCACCGAACCGGTGCCGGTCATGCCCACCGCGCACTACGCGATGGGCGGCATCCCCACCAACGTGAACGCGGAGGTGCTGCGCAACAATACGACCGTCGTGCCCGGCCTCTACGCGGCCGGCGAATGCGCCTGCGTGTCCGTGCACGGCTCCAACCGCCTCGGCACCAACTCTTTGCTCGACATCAACGTCTTCGGCAAGCGCGCCGGCAACAACGCCGTCGCCTACGTCAAAACAGCCGAGTTCACGCCGCTGCCGACCGACCCGGCCCGGGGTGTGCGGGAGCTGCTGGAAGGAATCCGCACCTCGACGGGAACCGAGCGCATCGCGGTGCTCCGCAAGGAGCTGCAGGAGACGATGGACGCCAAGGCGCAGGTATTCCGCACCGACGAGTCGCTCTCCGACGTCACCAACGTGATCCACGGCCTGCGCGAGCGGTACAAGAACATCGGCGTGCAGGACAAGGGCCGCCGGTTCAACACCGACCTTCTCGAGGCCGTCGAACTCGGCTTCCTGCTCGACCTGGCCGAGGTCGTCGTGTACTCCGCACGCAACCGCAAGGAGAGCCGCGGCGGGCACATGCGCGACGACTTCCCCCTGCGCGACGACGCCAACTACCTCGTGCACACCATGGCCTACCTGACCGGAGACCCGCTCTCCGCCGACGCCGCCGACCACATTGCGCTCGACTGGAAGCCGGTCACCATCACGCGCTACCAGCCGATGGAAAGGAAGTACTGAGTTGAGTACCGCAACCGCGACCGCAACCGCAACCGCACCGACAACTGCGAGTGCCCCGGTCGTGCCGGAGGAAATCCAGTCCTTCACCGTGACCCTGATCATCCGCCGATACAACCCGGAGGTCGACGACGAACCGCACTGGGACGACTTCGACGTACAGATGTACCCGACGGACCGCGTGCTCGACGCTCTGCACAAGATCAAGTGGGAGCAGGACGGCTCACTGAGCTTCCGCCGCTCCTGTGCGCACGGCATCTGCGGCTCGGACGCCATGCGCATCAACGGCCGCAACCGCCTGGCCTGCAAGACCCTGATCAAGGACCTCGACATCACCAAGCCGGTATACGTGGAGGCGATCAAGGGCCTGCCGCTGGAGAAGGACCTGATCGTGGACATGGAGCCGTTCTTCGAATCGTTCCGTGCCGTGCAGCCGTTCCTGGTGGCGAACAACGCCCCCACCGACGGCAAGGAGCGCATCCAGACCGTCGCCCAGCGCGAACGCTTCGATGACACGACGAAGTGCATCCTCTGCGCCGCGTGCACGTCGAGCTGCCCGGTGTTCTGGACCGACGGACAGTACTTCGGTCCGGCCGCGATCGTCAACGCGCACCGCTTCATCTTCGACTCGCGCGACGACAACGCCGCCGTGCGCCTCGACATCCTGAACGACAAGGAAGGCGTGTGGCGCTGCCGCACGACCTTCAACTGCACCGAGGCGTGCCCCCGCGGGATCCAGGTCACGCAGGCCATCTCCGAGGTCAAGCAGGCCATGCTGCGCGGCATAGCGTAGCCGGTCCGAACCCTGGGGCCGGTCTTGTCACGACGTTTCGTCGTGGCGAGACCGGCCTTTCGCTTTCTCCGCTGCCCGGCTGCCGCTTAGGCTGAGCGGGTGAACACTCCCACGGCGATCGACCGGACCAAGGCCCTCATCGCGCGGGTCATGCGCTCGCGCCCGGTGCGGGTCTTCACCCGGTTCGGTGAAAGCGGCGGCGGCATCCTGGCCGGCGGCATGTCCTACCAGGCCATCTTCGCGACGTTCGCGGCCCTCTGGCTGACCTTCTCCATCGCGGGACTGTGGATCACGTCCAATCCCGACCTCGAGCTGACGCTCTACTCCTTCATCAACCAGTCCGTCCCCGGGCTGATCGGCGAGGAAGGCGTGATCGACCCGAGCGTCCTCGCCGACGCCAGGGTCTTCGGCTGGTCCGGCGTCATCGCACTGGTCGGCCTGCTCGCGACCGTGCTCGGCTGGCTCTCGACAACGGCGCAGGCGGTGCGCACGATCTTCCGGATGCCGCCCGACAAGACCTTCATCCTCCTCGTCAAGCTGCGGGAGCTGGGCCTCGGAGTGCTGTTCGCGGTCGTGCTCGTGGTATCGGCGTTGATCTCGATCGCGAGCACCGAGGCGCTCGGAGCCCTGTTCGGGCTTTTCGGGGTGTCCCGGGATTCGTTCTGGTTCAACGGCGCCGCCCGAGCGGTCGGCCTGCTCCTCGTGCTCCTGATCGACACGATCACCCTCGCCGCACTGTTCCGGGTGCTGTCGCGGGTGCGGATCCCCGTTCGCCAGCTCATCACCGGCTCCATCCTGGGCGCGGTGGGCCTCGGTGTCCTCAAGGTCCTCGGCAGCACGCTGCTCGCCGGCGCCGGCCGCAACCCGCTGCTCGCCGCATTCGCGGTGATCATCGGACTCCTGATCTGGTTTAACCTGACCAGCACCCTGACACTGCTCGCGGCATCCTGGATCGCCGTCGGCATGGACGACGCCGGGTTCTCACCGCGACGGATCAGCGCGGACGAGGTTGCCACCGAGAAGCGCCGGCAGGAGGAGGAGGCGTTCCGCGTGGTGGTGCAGGCCGAGCTTCGGGAGGCCCGCCTCGCACACGACACCGCGGCCTGGCCCCAGCGGCTGCTCACCGCGCGTCGCCTGCGCGCCGCCGAGAAGCGAGCCGCTGAGCTGACGAACGACGGCCCCTCGGCCTGAGCCAAAGTAGAATCGGGGAATGCCTTCCGCCTCGACTGCCGCCTCGACTGCCGCTTCCACCCCGGCCGCGTCCGACCCTGCTTCCTCCGCCGCCTCCGCCGATTCCGCTGTATCCGCGGCTTTCGCCGGCGAGCGCCTGCGGATCGCGAGCGTGAACGTGAACGGCGTGCGCGCCGCCTTCCGCAAGGGAATGGGCGACTGGCTGTCCGAACGCGACGTGGACATCCTCGCCCTTCAGGAGGTGCGTGCCTCGACCGAGGACCTCGAGGGTCTGCTCGGGCCGGAATGGAGCATCCTGCACGACGCCGCCACCGCGAAGGGCCGGGCCGGGGTGGCCCTGGCCAGCCGATCGACCGCGGCCATCCACCGGGTCGAGCTCGGCGCCGCCGAATTCGACAGCGCCGGCCGCTGGCTCGAAGCCGACTACGAGGTCAACGGCAAATTGATCACCGTCGTGAGCACCTATGTGCACTCCGGCGAGGTGGGTACCCCGAAGCAGGTCGAGAAGTACAGGTTCCTCGACGCCATGCTCGAACGACTGCCCGAGCTCGCCGCGCACAGCGACCGGGCCGTCGTGCTCGGTGACCTGAACGTCGGGCACCGCACGCTCGACATCAAGAATTGGCGCGGAAACGTGAAGCACGCCGGGTTCCTGCCCGAGGAGCGCGCCTACTTCGACCGCATCGTCGGCGCCGAAGACGCCCCGGACTACAACGCCGGGGCCGGACTCGGCTGGATCGACGTGGGGCGCCGGTGGGCCGGCGAAGTGGACGGGCCGTTCACCTGGTGGTCGTGGCGCGGCCAGGCGTTCGACAACGACACCGGCTGGCGGATCGACTACCAGCTGGCCACATCGGCGCTCGCGGCATCCGTCACCGGCTACGTCGTCGACCGCGCGGCCGCCTACGACCAGCGCTGGTCCGACCACAGCCCCGTGGTCGTCGACTACACCATCTGACCTCCCCTCCAACTCGCGCCTTCGGCCCGGCCGGCGGCCACACGCTACGAAAAGATCTGATCCCATGGACAAGCCCCGCCTCTACTCGGGCATGCAGCCGAGCGCCGATTCCCTGCAGATCGGCAATTACATCGGCGCCCTCCTGAACTGGAAGGCGCTGCAGCAGACCCACGACGCGTACTTCTCCATCGTCGACCTGCACGCCCTGACCGTGGCGCAGGACCCGGTGAAGCTGCGGGAGAACACCCGCCGCACCGCCGCCCAATACATCGCGAGCGGCATCGACCCGTCGGCGTCGACACTGTACGTGCAGTCGCATGTCGCCGCGCACGCCCAGCTGGCTTGGGTGCTGAACACGATCACCGGTTTCGGCGAGGCCAGCCGGATGACCCAGTTCAAGGACAAATCCGCCCGGCAGGGATCGGACGCGACCACCGTGGGACTGTTCGCCTACCCGATGCTGATGGCCGCGGACATTCTGCTGTACGACACCGAGATCGTGCCGGTCGGCGAAGACCAGCGTCAGCACGTTGAACTGACCCGCGACCTCGCGGCGCGCTTCAACGCCCGGTTCGGGCAGACGTTCACGGTGCCGGAGGTCGCCATCGTCACGGAGACCGCCAAGATCTACGACCTGCAGAACCCGACGTCGAAGATGTCGAAGTCGGCCGAGTCGCACGCGGGCGTGATCTGGCTGCTCGACGAGCCGGCGGTGACGAATAAGAAGATCATGCGCGCGGTCACGGATGCCGAGGGCGGCGTGGTCTTCGACCGCGAGAACAAGCCGGGCGTGGCCAACCTGCTGACGATCTACTCGGTGCTCGCGGAACGCTCGGTGGGTTCGATCGAGGACGAGTACGCCGGCCGCGGCTACGGCGACCTGAAGAAAGGTCTCGCCGAGGTGGTCACGGGCACGTTCGGGCCGATCCGGGCGCGCGTTCTCGAGCTGCTCGACGACCCGGCCGAACTCGACCGACTCCTCGCCCTCAACGCGGACCGGGCGGCGACGGTGGCCAACGAGACGCTGGCGCGCGCCTACGACCGCGTCGGCCTGCTACCGCGGCGCTAGGGCGGTGGTGGCGATTGTGGTGAGCTCGCTGCCGATGGGGCGGGGCCGGCCCGTCGACGTCGTCGTCATGGCCGTCGTCTTCGTCATGGTCGTCGTCGTCATGTTCGTCATGGTCGTCATGGTCGTCGACGTCGTCGTCGGGTAGCGGATGTCCGCGCCCGCGCCCGCCGTCGTTCTGTTCGACCTCGATGACACCCTGTTCGCCCATCGCGGTGCCGTGGCCGACGGCATCCGCGCCTACCTCGGCTCTCTGGGCGGCACCTTCACCGACGCCGATCCCGGCGCGGCGCTGGCGCTCTGGGACGACCTGGAAGAGCGGCATTACCACGCCTACCTCGCCGGCAGTCTGGACTTCGCCGGGCAGCGCCGGGAGCGGGCCCGCGACTTCGCGGCGGCGCACGGCGTGACCCTGACCGGGACGTCTGCGACGAGCTGGTTCGACGCGTATTTTCTGCACTATCGGGCGAGCTGGCGCCTCCACACCGATGCGCTCCCCTGCCTCGACGCGCTGGCCGTCGCCTTTCCGGGCGTGCGGATCGGGCTGATCACCAACGGTGAGTCGACGCCTCAGGGGCACAAACTGGCGGACACCGGGCTCGACGTGCGGGTGGAGCACGTGATCGCATCCGGCAGCCTGGGCTTCGCCAAGCCGGATCCTCGCATCTTCCGGCATGCCTGCATGGTGTTCGGGTCGGAGCCGGAGCAGACCGTCTACGTGGGCGACCGGCTGCGCACGGACGCGATCGGAGCCGCCGCGGCCGGGCTGACCGGAGTCTGGCTGGACCGGACCGGGGCCGGGGCTGGGGGTAGTGGTGCCGGGGCCGGGGCCGGGGCTGGGGGTAGTGGTGCCGGGGCCGGGGCCGGGGCTGGGGCAGGGGCCGGGGCTGGGGGTAGTGGTGCCGGGGCCGGGGCGGATGCGGCCGAGGCCGCCCGGCTGGGCATCATCCGGATCACCAGCCTCGCCGCGCTGCCCGGGGCCCTCGCGGCCCGCAACCTCGCCCCACTGACCGCTGGCCCCCGCTGACGGCTGGCCCCCGCTGACGGTGCCGCTGGGGTCCCCCTGGCCTGCCCCGGTGTGGCCAACTCAGGACATCCGTCGCATCCGTTTCTATTTGACCCGGAAACACGCGGGTCTGATACTGCGATTCGGCAGATCTCCTGAGTTAGCCACACGAGGGTGGGTCTCGACCGCAAGGAGGTCGGGTCTGCGGGCGGGCCGCCACGCTGACGGCAACGCCGGGCTCGAAGCAGGCACGGCCCCTGCCTGCGTGGCCAACTCAGGACATCCGTCGCATGCGTTCCACTTCGCCCCGGAAACACGCGGGTCTGATACTGCGATTCGGCAGATCTCCTGAGTTAGCCACATGGGGGTGGGTCTCAACCGCATGACCGGCAGGTTGGGTGCGCCGAGCCGGACCCGGCAGCCCCGCGGGAGCGGATGTCGGCTTGCCGGGAACCGACTAGACGATGAAGGTGCGGAAGTGACTGGTCGACGCCAGAAGGCCGGTGATCGCGGCGATGACGCGCTCCGGGTGGTGGATGATGTCCCGGTAGAGAACCCGCAGAGTCAGGTACCCCCGCATGGCGAGGTCGCAGTCGCGGGTGCGGTCCCGCGCGTGCGCCTCCCAGCCGTCGTGGAACTGCCGGCTGTCGGCCTCGACCGCTATGCGCCCCTCGACGATCATATCGACGCGACCGACGCCCCCGATCTCGACCTGGATCTCGACGTCGAAGCCCGCTCCCGTGATAACGAGGCGGAGTACGGTCTCCTGGCCCGATTCGCTGCGACAGTCGATGAGCGGGCGCAGGGAATGCAACTCCGCGGGCAGGGCTGCGAAGATCTGGGCCACGGCCTGCTCCGCGAGCAGTCTCTTGTACAAGGCATTATCGAGTGAGGCGATCGCGAATCTCGGTTCCTGGCACCGGAAAACCTGGACCAGCGCATCGGCCAACCCGATACGGAACTCGGTGCCGCCGCGGGGGTCGAGCAGCTGACCCCAGTGAAGTTCCACACCGTCTCGGTTGTGAGCGTTGAGCTGCTGAAATCGGTCGTGCGGCGCCCGCAACCGGGAAGCGGTGGGGTCGACATGGATGTGCGCGAAGGTGCTGTCCAGGGCGAAGATCCCGGCATTCGCAACCGCGGAGACGCAGGCGAGTCGCCCACCCAGCCGCACCGCTTCGAGGATGTGCGCATCCGTATCGGGAAGCGCATAGTGCCCTCGACGCGCCCTCACCAGATATCCACTCTCCACGGCAGCCCTCAGCACCCGCCAATTGGCGCCGGCGGCGTTCAGCGCCCCGGTTTCGGCGATCTGCACGTTGTGGACGCGGAAGTACTCTGCCCAAGTCATATCGACAGTGTGGACAGCGCGGGCCCCGTCTGCCGCGTCGGCCGCCCACCTGTGGCCTGCTCCGGTCAGCCTGTGCTGTGGAGGATCCGCGGTGTCGCCGCCGACCCGTGGCTAACTCAGGAGAAACGGCTGTGAAGCGAGGGACAAACTGCACCAGTCCGGCATCCGTCGGCGCCACCGGGGTAGATCTCCTGAGTTAGCCACACACACCACCCATGGGAGCTGCCCTCCGGGAAGCGCCACGAAGGAACTGTCCGACGGGGCACGGATGCCGGCCGGCGCAGGGGGAAGACGGGGACGGGCACGGGGACGGGCACGGGCACGGGCACGGGCACGGGCACGGGCACGGGCACGGGCACGGGCACGGGCACGGGCACGGGCACGGGCACGGGCACGGGCACGGGCACGGGCACGGGCACGGGCACGGGCACGGGCACGGGCACGGGCACGGGCACGGGCACGGGCACGGGCACGGGCACGGGCACGGGCACGGGCACGGGCACGGGCACGGGCACGGGCACGGGCACGGGCACGGGCACGGGCACGGGCACGGGCACGGGCACGGGCACGGGCACGGGCACGGGCACGGGCACGGGCACGGGCACGGGCACGGGCACGGGCACGGGCACGGGCACGGGCACGGGCACGGGCACGGGCACGGGCACGGGCACGGGCACGGGCACGGGCACGGGCACGGGCACGGGCACGGGCACGGGCACGGGCACGGGCACGGGCACGGGCACGGGCACGGGCACGGGCACGGGCACGGGCACGGGCACGGGCACGGGCACGGGCACGGGCACGGGCACGGGCACGGGCACGGGCACGGGCACGGGCACGGGCACGGGCACGGGCACGGGCACGGGCACGGGCACGGGCACGGGCACGGGCACGGGCACGGGCACGGATGCCGAGACCCGGCGGCCAGGTGCGGCCGCCGGGTCTCGGTAGGTGCGTCGTGCGCGCGCGGGGGATGCGGGCGCGCGCGAGGGACGCGGGGGGAAGAAGGGAGCGCGGGCTAGATCACGTCGGCGTCGACCCAGTCCAGGGACTTGGTGACGGCCTTCTTCCAGTTGCGCAGCAGACGGTCGCGCTCGGCGATGTCCAGGCTCGGCTCCCAGCGGGCGTCCTCCTGCCAGTTGGACCGCAGCTCGCCGAGGTTGTTCCAGAAACCGACCGCCAGGCCGGCCGCGTAGGCGGCACCCAGGGCGGTCGTCTCTGCCACCACCGGGCGCACGACAGACACGCCGAGGATGTCGGCCTGGAACTGCATCAGCAGGTCGTTGGCCGAGGCCCCGCCGTCGACCTTGAGCGCGGTCAACGGAACACCGGCGTCGGCGTTGACCGCGTCCAGCACCTCGCGGGTCTGGTACGCGATCGCCTCGAGGGCGGCGCGGGCGATGTGGCCCTTGTTCACGTAGCTGGTGAGGCCGACCAGGGCACCACGGGCATCCGCACGCCAGTACGGCGCGAACAGGCCGGAGAAGGCGGGCACGAAGTAGGCGCCGCCGTTGTCCTCGACCGACAGGGCGAGCGCCTCGATCTCCTCCGCCGAGTTGATGAAGCCCAGGTTGTCGCGCAGCCACTGCACGAGCGACCCGGTGACCGCGATCGAGCCCTCCAGGGCGTAGTGCGGTTCGGCGTCGCCGAGCTTGTAGCCGACCGTGGTGAGCAGACCGTTCTTGGAGTGGATGATATCGGTGCCCGTATTGAAGATCAGGAAGTTACCGGTGCCATAAGTGTTCTTCGCCTCACCCTGGTCGAAGGCAGCCTGCCCGAAAGTCGCGGCCTGCTGGTCACCCAGGATGCTCGCAATCGGGGTTTCGCGCAGCAGGCTGTGGCCGCTGGCGATGCCGTAGACCTCGGAGGAGGAACGGATCTCGGGCAGCATCGACTTGGGCACGTCGAACGCCGCGAGGATCTCGTCGTCCCACTGCAGGGTTTTCAGGTCCATGAACATGGTGCGGCTGGCGTTGGTGACGTCGGTTGCGTGCACACCGTCCTCGAGGCCGCCGGTCAGGTTCCAGAGAATCCAGGTGTCGGTCGTGCCGAACATGAGGTCGCCGGCCTCAGCCTTCTCTCGCGCCCCTTCGACGTTCTCGAGGATCCAGACGATTTTGGTGCCGGAGAAGTAAGTCGCCAGCGGCAGGCCGACCTGGGCCTTGAAACGATCGACGCCGCCGTCGGCGGCGAGTCGGTCGACGATGGGCTGGGTGCGGGTGTCCTGCCAGACAATGGCGTTGTAGACGGGGATGCCGGTGTGACGGTCCCAGACGACGGCGGTCTCGCGCTGGTTCGTGATGCCCACGGCCGCGATGTCGTGGCGGGTCAGGTTGGCCTTGGCCAGAGCCTGACCGATGACCTCACGGGTGTTGCTCCAGATCTCCAACGGGTCGTGTTCGACCCAGCCCGCCCGGGGGAAGATCTGTTCGTGCTCGAGCTGACCGGTCGAAATGATCGACCCGGTCTTGTCGAAGATGATCGCACGGGAACTGGTGGTTCCCTGGTCGATTGCGATGACGTACTTTGCCATTTTTAACTCCTTTGTCAATGCTGGGTACACGGGTATTCAGGAATGGAAAAAGAAGAAGCGCGCGGCGCCTACGCGAGGATCGGCAGGAGGAACGCGGAGGTCCAGCCGGCCAGCAGGCCACCGATGACGGGACCGACGACGGGCACCCACGAGTAGGCCCAGTCGGAGGAACGCTTGCCCTTGATCGGCAACAGGAAGTGCGCGATGCGCGGGCCGAGGTCACGGGCGGGGTTGATCGCGTAGCCGGTCGGTCCACCCAGCGAGGTGCCAATCACGATTACGAGCAGGGCCACCGGAAGGGCGCCAAGGGCGGCCAGGCCGCCGTTCTCGCCCTGGCGTCCGCCGCCGAACGCGATGACGACGAAGACGAGCACGAAGGTGCCGATGATCTCGGTAATGAGGTTCCAGCCGTAGGAACGGATGGCCGGACCGGTCGCGAACACGCCGAGCTTGTTGGCCGGCTCCGGTTCCTGGTCGAAGTGCTGCTTGTAGGCGAGCCAGACGACGGTGGCACCCAGGATGGCACCAACCATCTGGGCCCCGATGTACGCCGCCACGGACAAGGCGTTGACCGGAACCCCCGAGCCGAACTCGGTGGCCCCGGACGACACGAGTCCCAAGGTGACGGCGGGGTTCAGATGAGCGCCCGAGTTATAGGAGACGATCACGCCGGCGTACACCGCGAGGCCCCAGCCAATGGTGACCATCAGGAATCCGCCGCCGAAGCCCTTGTTCTTGGTCAGGGCGACGTTGGCGACCACCCCGCAGCCCAGCAGGATCAGGAGAGCGGTTCCCACCACTTCCGAGAGGAATACGATACCGAGATTGTCCACGTTGACATCCTTTTAGGTCATTGAAATGAAGAAAGCGAAGGAAACGGATAGTAGAAAACCTAGCGACTCGAGACCGCCGATGGTCCTGACCTTTCTGCACGTTTGTGCAGATCAGCCTTCAAGTCTGCGGGTACGGAGCCGGGCCGGAGGGCAGGCTGCGGGCAGGCGACCGCAGCGGCCGCCCGCCCGCAGGGCAGTCCCGAGCAGTCCCTAGACGGCCGGCACGGCCGGCGTTTCCGCCGGGGCCAGGTGCACGCCGTACATGTCGAGCAGAGTATTCACCGCGGTGTCGACCTCATGCGCGCTCCGGGCGGCGTCCCAGCCGAGGACCGGTGCGAGCACGCCGGCCAGCTCGGTGAGCAGCGGCAGAGTCACTTCGCCGCGGAAAGCGATGCTGGTGCGGCGCAGCAGCAGGTCCATCAGGTGCATGACCGATTCCGCCCGGGCGATGAGCTCGATTTCGCGCCGGGTGTAGCCGGGGTGCTGCATGAGCGGCGCGTCCGGTTCGGCGGTGAGCCAGGTGATCACCTCGGTGGCGCGCGTGCCGTACCGGGTCAGCAGCACATCGGCACGCTCGGCGCCGACCTTGTCGCCGTTGGCGGCAACCCAGACCCCGCGTGCGGCATCCGTCGCCGGGAAGTCTCGACCGCCGCCGATGGGCAGGCCGACCGTCGAGACGGTGCGCGGCAGGCCGAGCAGGGTCAGGATGTCGCCGCTCAGGTGTTCGGCCAGGGCGCGGAAGGTCGTCCACTTGCCGCCGACCAGGCTCAGCAGGGTGCCGGGCCGGGCGCCGAGCGGGCGCGATTCGATGCGATAGTCGCGCGAGACGAAACCGGGCGCCTCGTCGTCGTGGCGGGGCAGCGGGCGCACGCCGGCGAACCGGAACACTATCTGCGCCCGGTCGACGGCCACCTTTGGGAAAACGTGGTTGACGAGTTCGAAGAAGTAGTCGACCTCGGCTTCGGTGCAGCGCGCCGGCTGAGTCATGTCGTGCTCGAGGTCGGTCGTGCCGACGAGAACGCGGCCCGCGAGCGGGAAGATCAGCACGATGCGGCCGTCTTTGTGCTCGAAAAAGATCTCGCGACCGCCGGTCGCGGCGAGCAGTTCGGGGTTGTCGAGCACGACGTGCGACCCCTTGGTGCCGCCCATGTAGGTGCTGGCCTGGCCGAGGGCCGTGTTCGTGAGGTCGGTCCACGGTCCGGACGTGTTGACCACGATGTCGGCCTCGAAGCTGAATTCGGCGCCGGTGACCGTGTTGCGGAGGCGCACACCCGCAGCATCCATGCCGACGGCTTCGATGTAGTTGGCGCTCCGGGCGTGGGTGCCGGCGGCTAGGCCGTCGGCCAGCACGTCGAGGGCGAGGCGCTCCGGGTCGTGCATGGAGGCGTCGTAGTAGGTGGCCGTGTACTTAAGGCCCGGATTGATCTGCGGCAGCACGTCGAGCGACGCCTTCTTGCCGAGGAATTCGTGCCGGGGCACATTGCCGCCGTCGCGGGAGAAGGAATCGTAGAGCATCATGCCGATCTTGATCAGCAGAGCTCCGCGCTCTTGGGCCGCACCCTGTTTGTGGGTGAGGAACCGCATCGGCGCCGACATCACTCCGGAAAAGGTGGAGTAGATCGGGATGGTCGTCTTGAGCGGCTTGACGTAATGGGGAGCGATCTTGAGAAGGCTGTTGCGCTCCTCCACAGACTCCTTGACCAAGCGGAATTCGCCGTTCTCGAGGTAACGCACACCGCCGTGGATCATGTGCGAAGAGGCCGAGGATGCGCCGGAAACGTAGTCGCCCTTGTCGACGATGGCGACGTCCACGCCCTGCAGGGCCAGATCGCGGAAGGTCGCGATGCCGTTGATGCCGGCTCCGATGATGAGAACTTGAGCGCGGGGGCGGTCCTGGATGGCGGCCTGCGCGGCGGCACCACTGGACTGTGCCGGTGCGGAAGATGACTGATCGGGTGTGGACAGCACTATGCGCTCACTTCTCTGTGGGTGGGGGGGGAATTGCTTCTACCCTGCTAGGTTCAACACAAACGGTCAAGAGGTTTGAACATACGTGCAAGGAGTTAAAATGGCCCATCCAGACGATCCGTCCCTGTCGGACCGAACCAGTGACGCGCTCACGGCGGCCCACCTGTATTACATGCAGGACCTGACCATGGAGGCCATCGCGCGGGAACTGCACACCTCCCGCTCCTCGGTGTCCCGTCTGCTCAGCCAGGCCAGAACCAGCGGGTTGGTCGACATCCAGATCCGGTCCCCACTCGACGCGACGAGCCGGGTTGAGAAGCTCATCCTGAACCGCTTCCAGGTCACCGCGCACGTCGTGCCGGTGCCCGACCACGCCAGCGACGTCGATCGGTTGGAGCGCGTGGCCCTCTCGGTTGCACGGATTCTCGGCGAGTTCTTCGACTCGAACATGATCATGGGCATCGCCTGGGGCTCCACGATGAATGCGGTCAGCCGCCACGTGACCCCCAAACGCACTCACAACGCACAGATCGTGCAGCTGAACGGCGCCGGCAACACACGCAGCACCGGCCTGGACTACGCCAACGAGATCCTGCAGCGGTTCAGCAACGCGTTCGGCGCCCGCCTGGAACAGTTCCCGGTTCCCACCTTCTTCGACGACCCGGCCACACGCACGGCGTACTGGCGGGAGCGCGGCCTGCGCCGGCTGTTGGAAATGCAGAGGAACATGGACGTCGCGCTCTTCAGCGTGGGTTCGCCCTTCTCCAACGTCCCCAGCCACGTCTACGTCGGAGGCTACCTGGACGACGACGAGCTCACGGCTCTTAGCGACGCCGGGGTCGTTGGCGACGTCGCGACGGTCTTCTACCGCGCGGACGGCTCGACCGACGGCATCCCGCTTAATGATCGCGGCACCGGCCCGGAACTGTCGGTGCTGCGCCGCACCCCCCGGCGCATCTGCATCGTCTCGGGCCAGTCTAAGGTGGACAGTCTTCGCGGCGCGCTGGCCGCGAACCTGATCACTGACCTGTTCATCGACGAGAGCAGCGCCCGGTCACTGTGCGAGTGAGCAGACGGAGGCCCGCCGGCGCCACGGAAGGTTCGTGGCGACCGGCGGGCCGACAAGTCAGTGCTTCTGCACGTACTTGACGGGGGCAGGCAGGCCGCGTGCCACGCGCACGGAGCGCGAGAGCCGCTCGATCGACTTGAGGGCGTCGAAGACGTCGTCGGCAGTGACCACGAACGGCATGTTGTGGATCGTCTCACCCGGCAGGGTTGACGCCGTGGCGATGGCCCTCAGCTCCTTCTCGTCGTCCAGGCTGAGACCGATCTCGGTCAGCGTGGTGGGCAATCCAACGAGAGTGGTGAACTCGATGAAGTCTTCCACCTCGGTCCGTGGCGCGCCCTCGAGGACCAGCTGGGTCAGGGAACCGATGTTCACCTTCTGACCGTGGGTGAGACCGTGGGTCTGCGGGGCCGCGGTCAGGCCGTTGTGGATGGCGTGGGCGGCGGCCAGACCGCCCGACTCGAAACCGAGTCCGGACAGGAGCGTGTTAGCCTCCACCAGCTTCTCGAGAGCAGGTGTGACCAGGTTGTCACGCACGGCATCGAGGGCCGGAAGGGCGTTCTCCCAGATGACGTCCCACGACAACTTGGCCAGCGCGGTGCCGGTCTGGGTCGGCAGCCCCCCGGCCATCGTGGTCGCATGGGCAGCCGCCGTGGCCCGGGCTTCGAGCCAGGTCGCCAGCGCGTCGCCGACTCCGGCGATGAGGAACTCGACCGGCGCGTTGGCCACGATCTGGGTGT
The DNA here is from genome assembly GCF_002929655.1 of Cryobacterium sp. M23. Lineage (NCBI taxonomy): Bacteria > Bacillati > Actinomycetota > Actinomycetes > Micrococcales > Microbacteriaceae > Cryobacterium > Cryobacterium sp. M23. The sequence goes on along the minus strand of NZ_PJJV01000079.1, from coordinate 24,498 downwards.
CGATCAGCACGAGGTCGGGGTTGCGCGGGAAGAAACGGTATTCGACAAACTCGCCCTCCTCCGTGTAGATCACCGAGAGTGCGGAGGTGGGAGCGTCGGTCGACGCCACGGTGGGCACGCTGACCCAACGAATTCCAGCCAGGAAGCCGGCGGCCTTGGCCGAGTCGATCGTGCTTCCGCCGCCCACGCCGATGATCACGTCGGCCGTGGTTACGCGGATCTTCTCGACCAGCGCGTCGACCGCGGACGCAGTCGCAAAGCGGTCGAATTCGACCCGTTCGACGCGGAGGCCGGCAGCAGCGAAGCTCGCCGAGACCTGCTGCCCTGCGAAACCCCACACGACGTCATCAGCGACGATCAGGGGGGCGGAGCCGATCTGGGATACGAATTCGCCGAGGCGATCGATCGCTCCCTTGCCTTGGACGTAACGTCCGGGGCTCATGACTGTGCGGATTGAAGTGGTCATCGTGGAACTTCTTCCTGGTCGAACTGCGTCTACATCTTTGTGGGACGGTGGCGGTGAACCGGTCTTCCGGGGCACAGATTTCACATTACGCCCGCCGATTCGACCGACATCGGCTGCCCTGCAGCGGGCGACCGTGCGAGCGCACCCTCCGAGCGGTTTCCGGCACATTCGCCCAGTCTGATGTCACGGCTCAGAGATCGGATCTGACGCACCAACACGCGCTTTGGGCCAATTTTTTGAATGCTATTCAGGATTTACAGAAAATACGTCGCTGTTTCTGAAAGCCAGCGTTGCACATCTGTGCAGATCGGACGCCCGGGAGGGGCCGACACCGGCAGCTACGCCCGTGTCGGCTCCAGCAGGAGCGCGGCGGCGGATCGCGCCGCGTCGGCGCTGCCGGCGGCGACCGCGGCGAGTGCGGCATCCCGGCACTGGTCCACCGTCACGCCGCGTAGGAACTCGGCCACGCCGCCCAGGGCTCGCGGGGACATCGACAGGCTGGTCGCCCCGAGCCCCACCAAGATGGCAGCAAGCATCGGATCTGCCGCGGCCTCACCGCAGACCCCGACCGGCTTGCCTGCCGCCAGACCGGCCTGGCAGGCCTCCCGGATCATCCGCAGGACCGCCGGCTGCCAGGGGTCGTTGAGCAGGGCGAGCTCCCCCATCAGCCGATCGGCCGCCATGGTGTACTGGGCGAGGTCGTTGGTCCCCAGACTCGCGAAGTCCACCCGTTCGAGGATGGGGCCCGCCGTGATAGCGGCAGCGGGAGTCTCGATCATCACGCCCACGTTGTGCAGGCCGTGCGCGGCACAGCGGGCCGCGAAGTCCACGGACTCGTCGACGGTCGCGATCATCGGCGCCATGACGCCGACGTCGGCGTCTTCCGCGGCGGCCGCCGCTGCGATGGCCTGCAGCTGAGTGTCCAGCAGTTCCGGCCGCTGCCACGCTGTGCGATACCCCCGGATGCCCAGGGCAGGGTTGACTTCGTCAGCCGCCGTGACGAAGGCCAGCGGCTTGTCGGCTCCCGCATCCAGCGTTCGGATAGTGACCTTCTTCCCGGGGAATCCGGCGAACACCCGGCGGTACGCGGCGACCTGTTCGTCGAGTCCCGGAGCCTCGGCGTGGTCGAGGAAGCAGAATTCGGTGCGGAAGAGGCCGACACCCTCGGCATTCGCCTCGATCGCGGCGGCAACGCTGTCAGGCGAAGCCACGTTCGCGAGGAGCTGCACGCGGTGCCCGTCCCTGGTCCTTCCCGCACCGTCGAAGGTGATCACCCGGCGGATCTGTTCCTCGGCTCGCAACACTTGTTCGTCGGTGGGGGCCACGACGATCTCACCGGTCGTGCCGTCAACGATCACCACGCTTCCCTCGGGCAGGTCCATCGCATCGCGGGCCGCCACCACGGCAGGCAAGCCAAGCGCCCGCGCGAGAATGGCCGTATGGGAGGTGGGCCCGCCCTCGACGGTGACGATCGCCCGACACACCGTGGGGTCGATCAGCGCCGTGTCGGCGGGGGCCAGGTCCCGGGCCACGAGCACATACGGCTCCACACGATCCGGCAGGCCCGGTGCCGGTCGGCCGAGCAACTCGGACACGATGCGGTTGCGCACGTCGTGCAGGTCCGAGACACGTTCGGCGAGGAGCCCACCTTGCTCCTTAAAAACCGCTGTGACCTCGCCCACAGCCGCCCAGACGGCACGCTCCGGAGTGTGGCCCTGCCCGGTCACTCGGGAAACGGCAGCATCGATCAGCCCGGGATCCGCCGCCATCAGCGCCGTTGCCTCCAGGATCCCACGCGCCGCTCCCGACACCCGGGCCGCCTTGTCCCGCAGGGCCAGGGCTACGGATGCCGCGGCGGCCACGATCCTCTCCGCGGCCGCCGCCCGCTCGCGCAGGGGGAGTGCGACTGCCGGCCCCGGCTCGTCCACCGGTTCCTGCATCCGCACGATCGGACCGACGGCGAAGCCGGGGCTCACGCCCAGAGGCCCGCTCGACGGCGCCCCGCCCTGCGGCCGCGCCTGCGGCCGCGCCTGCGGCCGCGACGCGGAACATGCCGGCCTGGGCGCGGGAGCGTGGGCGGCCGCGAGCTCGCCGAAGCCCTTCCCGACCAGTTCACTCACGGCCTCGAGCGCCTCCACAGCCTGCCGCCCGGCCGCCGCGACGGAGATCGTGTCGCCCTTCCGGGCGCCGACGATCAACAGGGCAGTCGGGCTGTTAGCCGGCACCGGGGGCCGGCCGGTGCGGAGGTTGGCGACAGTCACCGTCGCCTCAAAGGCGCTGATGGCGGTGACGAGCATCGAGACCGGTCTCGCGTGCAGGCCGTCGGGGTTCAGCAACGTCACCTCGATCGTGTGTTCCGCCGCCGGGCCGGAGTCGACCGGCAGGCCGGCCGGGTCCTCGTCGCCCAGGTGAATCTGCTTGGCGCGAAGAGCACCTCGGGCCTCACGTTCCACTTCGTCAAGGGTGGCGCCACCCGCCGCGCGCACCACTGCGGCCATCAGGCCCTCTACGAAGGGACCGCTGCTGAGCCGGACGGGCAGGTCGGGGTCGTCCGAGAACTCCAGCGCCATTTCCGCGCTCATCACAGCCGATCCCAGATCCATCATCACGAGCACGCCCTCGGGAGAGGAAACCTCGGCGATGGCCTCGGCGACTTTGGACGCGTCCGTTCCGATCACTCCTGCGCCGGCACCGGCTGCGATCGCAATGGCCGGGCCGTTGACCCCGACCATTTCCACTGCGAGGTCCACTGCTGCCTGCGCGAGCCGGGGGCTGTGCGATACCACTACGATTCCGATCACGATCTACTCCTTGTCGAGGATCTCGGCCAGAGCCTGGAAAAGCAGCGACGTCGACGCGGCTCCCGGGTCGATGTGGCCGATGCTGCGTTCCCCCAGGTAACTGGCCCTGCCCTTGCGGGCGATCAGGGGTGCGGTAGCATCCCGCCCCGCTTGTGCAGCGGAGTAGGCAGCACGGGCCGCCGAGGAGATATCGGAGAAAACGACGAGGTCGGCGTCGAACGCGTCGAGCGCGGGAGCGAGGACGTCGAACATGGTCTTATCCCCGGCCTCGGCCTTGCCGCGGGCAACGACGCCGCCCAGCCCTGCACGAAGCGCGGCCGCCAGGCCGGGCGCGTCCAGGGTGCTGACCGGTCCTGCCGAGGTACCGATCCGCAGGAAGAAGGTGCCGTACAGGGGGCCGCTGGCACCACCCACGGACGTCACCAGGGTCATGCCCACGCCCTTGAACAGTTCGTCGACGGCCACGACCGGTGAGGCCTGGATTTTCTCGAGGACTGCACCCATGCCGCGGGTCATGTTCGAGCCGTGGTCCGCGTCGCCGATGGCCGAATCCAGTTCGGTGAGGTACGAGACCTGCTCGGTCACCAAGTCGCGAAAACGGGTGAGCCAGCCGGTGAGCTGGTCAAGGCTGATCGTGTCATTCGTCATGGTGCTAGATTCCCCAGCGCAGCCCGGGGGTGTTCACCGGCGCATCCCACAGATGAAGCAGGTCCTCGTCGGCCTTGAGGATCGTGACGGAGCAGCCCGCCATGTCCAGCGCGGTGATGTAGTTGCCCACGAGGGAGCGGGCAACCGTGATGCCGGCGGCGTCGAGGATCTTCCTGACTTCGGCATACATGACATAGAGCTCGATCAACGGGGTTCCGCCCAGCCCATTCACCATCACGATCGTCGGGGCGCCGGTGAAGTCCAGGTCGGCGAGGATCGGCTCGACGAGCAGACGGGCAACCTCGGCGGCCCCGGCCAGCGGCACGCGGCGGCGGCCCGGCTCCCCGTGAATGCCCACGCCGATCTCCATCTCGCCTTCGGCAAGTTCGAAGGTCGGTTTCCCGGCCGCGGGAACCGTGCAGCTGCTGAGGGCCACGCCCATGGAACGGCCGGACTCATTGACCTGGCGGGCCACCGCGGTGACGGCCGCGAGGTCGCGGCCTTCCTCGGCTGCCGCACCCGCGATCTTCTCGAGCAGGACAGTGGTGCCGACGCCCCGGCGGCCTGCGGTGAAGGTGGAATCCTCGACCGCGACGTCGTCGTTGACGACCACGACGGCAACCTCGATCCCGGTCTCAGCCGCGGCCAGTTCCGCGCCCATTTCGAAGTTCATCACGTCGCCCGTGTAGTTCTTGACGATGTGCAGCACGCCCGCTCCGCTGTCCACGACTTTCGTGGCTTCGAGCATCTGGTCGGGTGTCGGCGAGGTGAAGACCGCCCCGGCGCAGGCCGCGTCAAGCATTCCCACACCGACGAAACCGCCGTGGAGCGGCTCATGGCCGGTTCCCCCACCAGAGAGCAGGGCGACTTTGCCTGCTCTGGTCGGGTCTGTCCGGTAGATGATGCGGTTGACGTGGTCGACGCGAAGTTCCGGGTGTGCGGCCGCCACGCCGATGAGGGAATCGGCGAGAACCGTCTCCGGGGAATTGATTAGTTTCTTCATGTTGAGACCTCCAGGATTATCTTCATGTTTGCTCTCCGTTGAACTTTTCGAGCTGGATCCGCGAGACACTTTCCCTCGCGACTCAAAGAAATACAGAACGCAATTCGATAATGTCGAATATCCTCCAGAGAGTGGGCCGATGTCAACACGTTGCATGAAGACGCGTTGGTGACGCGGCATACTTAAGGAATCAACCGGAGGTGCAGCTGTGATTCAAGCCATCGATCGTGCGGCGAAAGTGCTGTCGACGTTGCAGGGCGCACGCCACCTCGGCATCACCGAACTCGCCACCGAACTCTGGCTGCCGGTCTCGACCGTGCACGGCATCGTCAAATCGCTGCAGGGCCACGGTCTTGTCGCGCAGGAGCCTGGCGGCACCCGGTACATGCTCGGTCCGGCCCTGCTCAAACTCTCGAATGTCTACCTCGACACGCTCGACGTGCGCGCGCGGGCCATGCGCTGGACCCTCGAACTCGCGCGCAGAACCGGACTGTCCACACGTCTGGGGGTGCAATTGTTCGACGAGGTCATCATCATTCACCACAACCAGCGGCCTGACGGCAGCCAGCAGATGCCCGAAACGGGCCTGTCCATCCCGGCCCACGCCTCGGCAATGGGCAAGGTTCTCCTCGCATACAGTCCGGAATACGCCTCCGGACTGCTGGGGATGCCCCTGCGCAGTCTCACCGGCGCCACGATCACCGACCCGGCTCAGCTGGCCATCCAATTCGTGTCGATCGTGAGCAACGGCATCGCCACCGAAGAGGACGAGGCCGTGCTGGGCGAGTCGTCGATCGCGGCGCCCGTGGTCGACACCCGCGGCAATGTCATAGCCGCGGTCGCCGTTGTCGTACCGTCGAGCGAGTGGCCTCCCGACTCCAGCGTGCTGAACGGATTGCGTGAGACGGCCCGGAACATCTCCCGGGAACTCGGCGCCAGCACCTGGCCGCCGCGGGCCCCCCAACCGGCCGTCGCCGCGCATCCGCAGTCGTGAGCGCCCATCGCAGGCCGCACTCTCGAACGGGAATTTTTCTGTGGCCGACGCGTTGGGATATAACTAGTAGTAGTTATATGAAACGTGCTCCGGGGTCGGTGTAAGTCCGAACCGGCGGTGAAAGTCCGCGACCCGTGCCGCTCCCAAAGCGGAACGGTTGAACTGGTGAAATTCCAGCACCGACGGTTAAAGTCCGGATGAGAGGCGCACGAGTCGATGGACCATTCCGGTCGGTCGGCGGGTTTCGCAACCCACATGGTGTTCGCCGCACCGCAAACCCGGAGTTCGTTGCACCAACGGACAGGACGGGAATGACGGACCAAGCGGCGCTCGAGGCCATCATGAGGCGTGCGCTCGCGCTGGCCGCGAATGGGCCGGCCACAGGCCCGAACCCCCGCGTCGGCTGTGTTCTCCTCGACGATTCCGGGCAGGTCCTGGCCGAAGGCTGGCATCTCGGCGCCGGAACCCCCCACGCCGAGGTTGTCGCCCTGAGCCGACTCGCCGCCGGCGCCGCCCGCGGTGCCACCGCCGTCGTCACCCTCGAACCCTGCAACCACACCGGCCGCACCGGCCCCTGCTCGCTCGCCCTGATCGACGCCGGCGTCCGCCGGGTCGTCTACGCCGTCGCCGACCCCGGCGTCGGCTCCTCCGGCGGGGCCGACCGGCTCCACGGCGCCGGAATCGACGTCACCGGCGGGCTGCTCGTCGACGAGGTCGAACGATTCCTCGCCGACTGGCTCGTCGCCGCCCGTCTCGGGCGCCCGTTCGTGACGCTCAAGTGGGCGTCGAGCCTCGACGGGCGCGCGGCGGCCGACGACGGGACCAGCCGCTGGATCACCGGACCGGAGGCCCGGCAGGACGTGCACCGGCGGCGCGCGGCAGCCGGCGCCATCCTCGTCGGTACCGGCACCGCGCTCGCCGACGACCCTGCCCTGACCGCCCGCGACGCCGCTGGAAAGCTTCTGCCCACGCAGCCGGTGCCGGTCGTGATCGGCACCCGCGGCATCCCCAACGACGCCGCCCTCCGCGCCCACCCGCATCCGCCCCTCTTCTTCGCCACCGACGATCTGCTGGCCGTGCTGCACGACCTGCACCGGCGCGGCATCCGTCACGCCTTCATCGAGGGTGGGCCCACTCTCGCCAGTGCGTTCGTCGCGGCCGGGCTGGTCGACGAGTACCTCGTGTACCTAGCGCCCACGCTGCTCGGCGGCGCCCGGCTCGCCCTGGGCGACATCGGGGTGGCCGGCATCACCGACCAGCGCCGCCTGGCCATCGACCATTACGACCGACTCGGCGACGACCTCCTCGTCGTCGCCCGGCCGAGATAGGACAATCATGTTCACCGGAATCATCGAGGAACTCGGCCAGGTCGAGAAGGTGGAGCGATCCACGGATGCCGCCCGCCTCACCATCCGCGGCCCGAGAGTCGTAGCCGACGCCGGCCACGGCGACTCGATCGCGGTCAACGGCGTCTGCCTCACCGTGGTGGAGCAGACCGGCGACACCTTCACCGCCGACGTGATGGCCCAGACCCTCCTCATGTCCACCCTCGATGCCGCCCGCGCCGGCAGCCCGGTCAACCTCGAGCGCGCCGCCCTCGTCGGCGACCGCCTGGGCGGCCACATCGTGCAGGGCCACATCGACGGCACCAGCACCCTGCTGGCCGTCACCCCCGGTGAGGCCTGGCGGGTGCTGCGGTTCAGCCTCTCCGCCGAACTCGCCCCGCTCGTGGTGGGCAAGGGCTCCATCGCCGTGGACGGCGTCTCGCTGACCGTCAGCAACATCAGCCCGGCGAGCGAACCGGACCAGTGGTTCGAAGTCTCTCTCATCCCCGAAACCCTCACCGTTACGACGCTGGGACAGCGCACGATCGGCGATCACGTCAACATCGAAACCGACATCCTGGCCCGCCACGTGGAGCGCATGCTCGCCCTGGCGGACGCCGGATCGAAAAGGAGCCACTCATGAGCCTCGCCGACATTCCTACCGCGCTGGATGCCCTCCGGCTCGGGAAACCGGTCATCGTCGCCGACGACGAGGGCCGTGAGAATGAGGGCGATGTGATCATCTCCGCCCAGATGGCCACGCAGGAGTGGATCGCCTGGACCGTGCGGTACTCCTCCGGCTTCATCTGCGCGCCGATGACCAACGACCTAGCCGACAAGCTCGATCTGCCGGTGATGGTGCCGAACAATGAGGACCCCCGCGGCACGAACTACACGGTGTCGGTCGACGCGGCCGACCGGCTCAGCACCGGGATCAGCGCGGCCGACCGCGCGCACACCCTGCGCGTGCTGGCCGATCCGGCCTCGACGCCGTCCAGCCTGCACCGGCCCGGCCACATCATGCCGCTGCGCGCGAGGGATGGCGGTGTGCGCGAGCGGGACGGCCACACGGAGGCGGCCGTCGACCTGATGAAACTGGCCGGCCTCGTACCGGTCGCCGGAATTTGCGAGATCGTCGCCGAAGACGGCGAGATGATGCGCCTGCCCGGGCTCCTCGCCCTCGGCGAGCGCGAGGGCGTGCTGGTGATCACCATCAAGGACCTGATCGCCTACCTGCAGGAGTTCCACACCGACACCGAGCTGCCCACAGTCAGCCCGATCCTCGAATCGCCGCGGGTGGACTTCGAGGTGGAGACCACGGTGCCCACCCGGCACGGCTACTTCCAGGTGCGCGCCTACCGGGACCGGATGACCGGCGCCGACCACGTGGCCATCGTCTCCGGCACCCCCGCCGACGGCGCGATCGTGCGAGTGCACTCCGAGTGTCTCACCGGTGAGGCGTTCGGCTCGCTCAAATGCGAGTGCGGGCCTCAACTGGATGCCGCCCTGGAGACCATTCAGGAGCTCGGCGGCGTCGTCGTCTACCTGCGCGGCCAGGAGGGCCGCGGCATCGGGCTGATCAACAAGCTGCGCGCCTACAAGCTGCAGGAGGACGGCCTGGACACCTTCGACGCCAACGTGGCGCTGGGCCTTCCCGCCGACTCCCGAGACTACGGCGCCGCCACGGCCATCCTGCACGACCTGGGCCTGTCCGCCGTGCGGCTGCTGACCAACAACCCGGAGAAGGTGCGCCAGCTCGAGGCGCACGGCATCACCGTGACCGAGCGAGTGCCGCTCGTCGTCGGCGTCGGCACGCACAATCAGGACTACCTGGCCGTCAAGCGCGACCGGATGGGCCACCACATCACAGAAGCAGACATGCTGAAAGGAATCGCACTATGAGCGGAGCAGGCTCCCCGGAGATCGAGATCGACGGAACCGGGCTGGACATCGTGATCGTCGCCGGACGCTGGCATGACGTGATCACCGACGGGCTGATCGCCGGTGCGACCCGGGTGCTCGAGGCATCCGGTGCCCGCTACTCGCTCGTGCGGGTTCCCGGCAGCTTCGAGCTGCCGGTTGCGTGCAAGGTGGCCCTCGACAACGGCGCCGACGCGGTTGTCGCGCTCGGCGTGATCATTCGTGGCGGCACCCCGCACTTCGAGTACGTGTCGTCGGCGGCAACGGATGGCCTCACCCGGGTGGCGCTGGACACCGGCAAGCCGGTGGGTTTCGGCGTGCTCACCCTCGACGACGAGCAGCAGGGCCTGGACCGGGCGGGCCTGCCCGGCTCGAAGGAGGACAAGGGCGAGGAGGCGGCCGCGGCGGCCATCGCGACCGCTCAGCTGCTGCAGAAGCTGCGCGAGTAAGACACGACCATGGTGCGCGGCGGCATCCGTATCGTAACCGGAGCGTGAGCCGAGGATTAGCGGAGCCAAGACTCCGGACGTAGGGTGCAAGGGCGGCTGTCACAAACGGCCGCCCTTCTCGTCTTCCCGCACCTGTTCTCTCGACCGGAAACGAGACCACGGTGCAGCTGGCGTCGTTCGCCGTCTTCGGCGCGGCCATGGTGGCCCGCCCCATCGGCGCGCTGGTCTTCGGCCACTTCGGCGACAAGAGGGGCCGCAAGGCCACTCTCGTCGGGGCACTGCTGACCATGGGCATCGCGACCTTCCTGATCGGGTTGCTGCCCACCTACGCCATGATGGGCTGGCTCGCGCCGGCCCTGCTCGTGGTCCTGCGCCTCGCCCAGGGCTTCGCACTCGGCGGGGAGTGGTCCGGCGCCGCGCTGGTCGCGACCGAGAACGCCCCGGTCGGCAAGCGCGCCTGGTACGGCACGTTCCCGCAGGTCGGCGCCCCGCTCGGCTTCATCATCGCCAACGGCCTGTTCCTGGCCATCACACTGGCCCTGCCCGGTGACGACCCGACCCGCTGACGACCCGACCCGCCCCTCGGACGCGTTCCTCGAGTGGGCGTGGCGCATCCCGTTCCTCTTCTCCGCGGTGATGGTCGTCGTCGGCCTCTGGGTCCGCCTGGCGCCTGGTCGAATCCGACGCCTTCACACAGGTCGTCGCCACCAAGCGGGTGGAGAAGCTGCCGCTCGCGGCCGTGTTCCGGTCGCACTGGCGCCAGCTGATCCTCGGCACCTTCATCATGCTGGCCACTTACGTGCTGTTCTTCGGCGTGTTCACGTTGGCCTCCAGCCCCTGGGCCGACAGGCACGGGCGCCGCAAGACCCTGATCTTCGTGACCCTGGCGATCATCGGATTCGGCCTGCTCTTCGTGCCGCTGCTCGGCGCCGGGTTCGTCGGCGTGATGTTCTTCCTGATCCTCGGCTTCTCGCTGATGGGCATGACCTTCGGGCCGATGGGCGCGCTGCTGCCCGAGCTGTTCCCGACCAGCGTGCGCTACACCGGCTCCGCTTTCGCGTACAAGATGAGCTCGATCCTCGGGGCGGCGGTGGCTCCGTTCATCGCGCTCTGGCTGTGGACCCTCGGCGAGGGCAGCCCGTTCTGGGTCGGCGTCTACCTCTCGGTGATGGCCGTGATCACCCTGGTCGCCCTGCTGCTGAGCCGCGAGACCCGCGACATCGACATCGAGCACTGACCTGGCTCTCGGCCGGCTCTCGACCACCGGTGGTCGAGCCTGTCGAGACCCGGGTCAGTCGAGGAACAGGATGCGCAGGCGCCGGGTCGTGAAGGCCAGGTCGGGCAGGATCATAGGTCTCGCCGGTGCGGGTCGAGACGGCGCCCAGCCTGCGCATGGTGGTGGTCTTGCCGGCCCCGTTCGGGCCGAGCGGTCCGAAGGATTCGCCGGGCGCCACCTCGAAGGAGATGCCGTCCACGGCGGCGAAATCCTGGTGCCTCGTGACGAGATTCCGGGCCACGACGACGGGCTCCGGCACGGTTCCCTACTGGAGACCGCCGGGCCCATCCCAAGCGGGATGAGGTTAAGCTCATTCAGTGAGTACCCCCAGCAACCCCCGTTCCGCCGCCCGCCCGCCCACCAGTACGGCCGGCCGCACGGCCGGTCGCGGTCGCCTCGGCCGGATGGGGCGCCGCGACGATGCCGGCGGACCCCGCGCGACGTTCAGCCAGTTGGTCCCGTATCTGCTCGAGCACAAGAAGGTGCTCGGCTTCGTCGTCGTACTCAGCATCCTCGGCGCCCTCGCCAGCCTCGCCCAGCCGCTCCTGGTCAGCCAGGTCATCACGATCGTGCAGGAGGGTGACGCGCTCGGCAGCCTGGTGTGGGCGCTGGTCGCACTCGTCGTCGTCTCCGCCCTGATCAGCGGCTACCAGCACTATCTGCTGCAGCGCACCGGTGAGGGCGTCGTGCTCTCCAGTCGCCGCAAACTGATCGGGCGGATGCTCCGCCTTCCGATCAGCGAATTCGACACCCGCCGCACCGGCGACCTGGTCTCCCGGGTGGGGTCGGACACCACGCTGCTGCGGGCCGTGCTCACCCAGGGTTTGGTCGAAGCGATCGGCGGCTCGCTCACGTTCGTCGGCGCGCTCATCGCCATGCTCGTGATCGATCCGGTGCTGCTCGGCCTGACGGTACTGGTGATCGCCGTGTCGGTGGTCACCGTCACACTGCTGTCGCAGCGCATCCGTGCCGCCAGCCTCGCCGCGCAGGCCAAGGTCGGCGACCTCGCCGCCAGTGTCGAGCGCGCCATCAGCGCGGTGCGCACCGTGCGCGCCTCGAACGCCACCGACCGGGAGATCGCCGCCGTCGAGGAGGACGCCAAGGGCGCCTGGCGGATGGGCATCCAGGTCGCGAGGATCTCGGCCCTCGTCGTGCCGATCGCCGGCATCGCCATGCAGGTGTCGTTCCTGGTCGTGCTGGGCGTGGGGGGCTTCCGCGTGGCCAGCGGCACCATCACGATCGCGGACCTGATCGCGTTCATCCTGTTCCTGTTTCTGATGATCGTGCCGCTCGGCCAGGCGTTCGGCGCGATCACCTCCGTGAACGCCGCGCTCGGCGCCCTCGGCCGCATCCAGGAGATCATCGACCTGCCCACCGAGGACCAGTTCGACCGCGACATCGCCCCTCTGGCCATCACGGTCGGCGCCGCCAACGAGTCGGTGCGGCCGGATGCCCCGGCGATCTCGTTCGAGAACGTGCAGTTCGGCTACCTGGTCGCCTCGGCAGCGACGGATGCCGCGGGTGCGGAGGCCGGGTCGGAGGCCGGGTCGGAGGCCGGGTCGCAGGCCGGGTCGCAGGCCGGTGCTGCCGGTGCTGCCGGTGCTGCCGGTGTCGGCCGTGTTGCCGGCGCCGCAGCCGGTGCGGGGGCTATCGGCTCTGCTGCGGCCGCGTCGGCGGATGCCGCCGCTCTTTCCGGTGCCGGGCGTTCCGCTCACACGGCTTCCGACGCCGAGCTCGTCGCCGCCGAGAACGCGATGATCGAGACCGCCGTCGCGGCTCCGTTCGTGCTCGAGACCGCCATCGTGGTTCCGGCCGTGATGGAGGCCGTGCTGGCCGAACCCGACCTCGTCGAGGCAGATCTCGCGGCCGCTGACCGCGCCGCCGCCGCCGCGGCCGCGGCCGCGGCCGCGGCCGACCGTGCTGCCGAGCAGGCGACCGAACGGGCGACCGAGCGCAACGGCGCCGACGCCGCCGGCAAGCCCCGCCCGGTGCTCCGCGGCGTCTCCTTCGACGCCCCGCGCGGCAAGCGCACCGCCTTGGTCGGCCCGTCCGGTGCCGGCAAGAGCACCATCCTGGCCCTGATCGAGCGCTTCTACGACCCGACCGGGGGCGTTGTGCGCATGGGGGGACTGGACATCCGCACCCTCGACCGCACCGCGCTGCGCTCGCAGATCGGCTACGTCGAACAGGACGCCCCCGTTCTGGCCGGTTCGCTGAGGGACAACCTGACCCTGTCCACGCCCGACGCCACCGACGAGGAGTGCATCGCCGTGCTGCACGCCGTGAACCTCTCCGAGGTGCTCGAGCGCGACCCGGCCGGGCTGGGCGCGGCGGTCGGCGAGTCCGGCGTGATGCTCTCCGGCGGCGAACGCCAGCGGCTGGCGATCGCGCGCGCCCTGCTGGCCGCGCCGCCCATCCTGCTGCTGGACGAGTCCACCTCGAGTCTCGACGGCGTCAACGAGCAGAAGATGCGGGCCGCGATCGACGCGGTCGCCGTGGACCGTACCCTGATCGTGATCGCGCACCGCTTGTCGACCGTGGTCGACTCCGACCAGATCGTGGTGCTCGACCACGGCCAGGTCATCGGCACCGGCACGCACTCCGAGCTGGTCGCCTCGACGCCGCTCTACCGCGAGCTCGCCAAGCACCAGCTGCTCGTTTAGCCTGGGCTGCCCGAACCAATTCGACGGAGATTTTAGTCTAAACCGCCAGTTTTGGGCCTGGAACACCCGATCTAGCCAAAATCTCCGTCGAATTCGTTAGGCGCATGTGACCCTGTCAGCGCGCGGACAGCGGGTAGCAGGGCGGGTAACAGCGCGGGTAGCTCGAGCGTCAGCGCGGAGCCATCGGCGGCGAACGGAGCCCGCGGCGCGGCCAGGGGGCGTTCCAGCAGGTCGGTTTCGGTGACATCCGTCGCGGCGAAGTGACGGATGACCCGCGCCCGCACCCGCGACCCGTGCGTCTCGGAGAGCCGCACGATCAGATCCCCGCTGCGGTCCTCGGCCAGCTTGACCGCCTCGACCACGACGGCCGGGTGGTCGACCTCGATCAACGGATCCACGCGGGCCGCTCTCACCCCGGTCACCGAACAAAGCGGCAGGTTCAGCCGGTACCCCTCCGCGACCGCCTCGGGGATACCGGCGCCGACCCGCAACGGCACGGATGCCCGGTGCACCGCCGGGCGCAACCGCTCCCGCACGAACCGGTCGATGCGTTTCTCCACGAGTGCGCCGTCGTCATGCATCGCACCTGCGACTTCCCGCCGGGCACCGCCGCCCCACTGGCAGCATCGTACGACTGCCCCCGGCCCCGCACGTCCCCCACTGCAGGCGCTCGTGAACCAATTCGACGGAGATTTTCGGATCTGAAGCGGATTACACACCCGAAACAGCCCCACGGGAGCACAATCTCCGTCGAATTCGTCAGGCAACGGATGCCGCAGTGCACGAGCGGCGCCGAGCTCCGCTACGCGTTTCGGAGGTTGTAGCGCACGCTCGCGAGCTCGGAGAGCAGCGCCGGCGGCACCCGGTCGCCGAACTTGGCGAAGTACTCCTCAGTGAGGTCGCACTCGGCCAGCCAGGAGGCCGGGTCGATCGCAAAGAGCTGCTCGACATCAGAGTCGGCCAAGTCCAGACCCTTCAGGTCGAGGCCACCCTGGACCGGGAGGTGTCCGATCGGGGTGTCCACGGCATCCGCGAAGCCTTCGACGCGGCGCACGATCCACTCGATCACGCGGGAGTTCTCGCCGAAACCGGGCCAGAGGAAGCTTCCGTCCGCGCCCTTGCGGAACCAGTTCACCTGGAAGATCTCCGGCGCCTTGCCGCCGAGACCACGGCCGACCTTGAGCCAGTGCGCCCAGTAGTCCGCCATGTTGTAGCCGCAAAAGGGGAGCATCGCGAACGGGTCGCGGCGCAACTCGCCGACGGTGCCCTCGGCGGCCGCGGTCTTCTCCGAGGAGATGGTCGCGCCCATGAACACGCCGTGCTTCCAGCTGCGGGCCTGGGCCACCAGCGGCACGTTCGTCGCGCGGCGTCCGCCGAAGAGGATGGCGTCGATCGGCACGCCGCCGAAAGCCTCCCAGTCGTCGGCGATCGACGGGCACTGCGCCGCAGCGACCGTGAAGCGGGAGTTGGGGTGGGCGGCCGGGCGGCCGGAGGCGGGCGTCCAATCCTTGCCCTCCCAGTCGATCAGGTGGCTGGGAGTGGTCTCGGTCAGACCCTCCCACCACACGTCGCCGTCGTCGCGCAGTGCGACGTTCGTGAAGATCGTGTTGCCCCAGACGGTGGCCACGGCGGTCGGGTTGGTGACCTCGCCGGTTCCGGGGGCCACACCGAAGAAGCCGGCCTCCGGGTTGATCGCGTACAGCCGGCCGTCGGGCCCGGGGCGCAGCCAGGCGATGTCGTCGCCAATGGTCTCGACCTTCCACCCGGGGATGGTCGGGCGCAGCATCGACAGGTTCGTCTTGCCGCAGGCCGACGGGAACGCCGCGGCCAGGTGCGACACGCCGCCCTCCGGGGAGGTTACCTTGATCAGGAGCATGTGTTCGGCCAGCCAGCCCTCGTCGCGGGCCATGACGGATGCGATCCGCAGCGCGAACGACTTCTTCGAGAGCAGCGCGTTGCCGCCGTAGCCCGAGCCGAACGACCACACCTCGCGGGTCTCCGGGAACTGCACAATGTATTTGGTGTCGTTACACGGCCAGGAGACGTCCCCACGGCGGCGCCCCTCGGCGTCGACCAGCGGGTAGCCCACGCTGTGCACGGTGTGCACCCAGGGGGCTCCGGCCTCGATCATGTGCAGCACCTTCTGGCCCGTGCGCGTCATGATGCCCATGTTCAGCACCACGTAGGGCGAGTCGGTGATCTCCACGCCGAGCTGGGAGATGGGGCCGCCGAGCGGTCCCATCGAAAACGGCACGATGTACATTGTGCGCCCGCGCATGCTGCCGGCGAAGACTCCCCGCAGCTCGCCCCGCATCGCGTCCGGGTCGGCCCAGTTGTTGGTGGGGCCGGCATCGCCCGGGTCGACCGAGCAGATGAAGGTGCGGTCCTCGACGCGCGCCACGTCCGACGGGCTCGTGCGGGCCAGGTAGCTGTTGGGGCGCCACTCCGGGTTCAGGTGGATGAGCTTGCCCTCGGCGACGAGCTGTTTCGCGAGCACGTCGGCTTCGCGCAACGATCCGTCACACCAGACGACGGCGTCGGGCTGGGTCAGCCGGGCAATTTCGTCCACCCAGGCCTGAAGGTTGGGGTCGGTGGTGCCGGCGACATAGCGGGACTCGCCCCCGCCGGTCTCAAGTCGGGAATTCGCGATTGTCATCTCCTGGCCTTTCGTGGTCAATCCGGCGTGAACCAGTGGTCTGCAGTCGTGGGGGGACGCAAATACGCCCTCCCTCTCCACAATGATCCACCGATGCCACCGGTGCCGGAAGTGCTCAGGTTAAGAACAGCGAATCTTTCGTTATCGTTAAGGAATGTCGACACGTGCCGCTGATCTGATCACCCTGGGACTCCGTATCCGTCATTTCCGGGCCGAGCGCGGCTTCACGCTCGACCAGCTCGGCGAGCAGGTCGGCATGGCCGGGAGCCAGCTCTCCCTGATCGAGAACGGCCGCCGCTCCCCCAAGCTGTCGACGTTGCAGGACATTGCCACCGCCGTCGACGTGGAGCTCACCGACCTGCTCAAAAACGAAGCGCCGAACACGCGGGCCGCACTCGAGATCGAGCTGGAGCGCGCGCAGCGCAATCCGCTCTACGGCGCCCTCGGCCTGCCGCGGGTGAAGATGACCAAGGGCATGCCGATGGCGGCGCTCGAGTCCCTTCTCGGTCTGCACCGCGAACTCGCTCGCCGCGCCAGCGAAGCCATCGCCACGCCGGAAGAGGCCCGCCGCGCGAACACGGAACTGCGCGAACAGATGCGCGAACAAGATAATTTCATGCCCGACATCGAGCAGCTCGCCGAAGACCGAGTGCGGGCATCCGGGCATGTGTCGGGCGCCCTCACCCACCGGGAGGTCAGCGTGATGGCCGAGCAGCTCGGCTTCAACCTCATCTACGTCAATGACCTGCCCGGCTCGACCCGGTCGGTCACCGACCTGGTCAATCACCGCATCTACCTGCCGCCGGCGTCGATCCCCGGCGGTCACGGCTTGCGCTCGATGGCGCTGCAGGCCATGGGGCACCGGCTGCTCGGCCACGAGCGGCCGGGCAGCTACGCCGAGTTCCTCTGGCAGAGGCTGCAGATCAACTACTTCGCGGCCGCCTGCCTGATGCCGCAGGCGGCATCCGTCGCGTTCCTCTCCCACGCCAAGCGCGAACGCGAGCTCTCGGTCGAGGACTTCCGCGACGCCTTCGGGGTGACCCACGAGGCCGCGGCGCTACGACTGACGAACCTGGCCACCTCGCACCTGGACATGCCGCTGCACTTCCTGCGCGTCACCGGCGACGGCGCCCTGCAGAAGGGCTACGAGAACGACGACCTTCCCCTGCCGGCCGACGTGACCGGCTCGATCGAGGGCCAGTTCGTCTGCAAGCAGTGGAGCGCCCGCAGCGCCTTCACCCACACCAACCGCACCACCGAGTTCTACCAGTACACCGACACGCCGGCCGGCACCTTCTGGTGCGCCACCCAGACCGGGGCGACGGATGCCGGCGAGTTCTCGATCAGCGTCGGCGTGCCCTTCGTGCAGGCCAAGTGGTTCCGCGGCCGGGAGACCACGCAGCGGGCGGTGTCCCGCTGCCCGGACGAGTCCTGCTGTCGCCGCCCGGCCTCCGAGGTCTCCTCGCGCTGGGCCGGCAAGGCCTGGCCGAGCGCCCGGCTGCACGCGCACGTGCTGTCGCCGCTGCCCAGCGGCACCTTCCCCGGCGTCGACGACACCGAGGTCTACGAGTTCCTCGAGGCGCACGCCGCGGAGTAGTGGGGATCCTGGCACTGAGCCACTTACGTCGTCGGGTCATCCGTCGACGAAGACGACTTCGTCTCCGTCTCCGTCTCCGTCGAACGAATTCGACGGAGATTTTGCCAGAAACGGTCCCGAACGCTCCGAAACTGCTTCTTTTTGCGAGAATCTCCGTCGAATTGGTTCGATACCGGACACGGCGCTCCATCTGTGATGAACAGCGTACGCTCGGCGCGGACAGGAGACGACGGGCGGCTCGGCGCGGACAGGGCACGACGGAGCGGCCCGACGGGCGGCAGGGCGAGGGTCAGGGGCGGGCGGCGAACGCGGTGGCGGTGCCACGGGCGGTGAGGCTGACCCGGCTGCCCACGACGGTGCCCATCGTGCCGTGCTGCCTTACGTGCACCAGCGTCCCGGGGCTCTGCGTCCCTGGGCTCTGGGGGAAGCCGGACGCCGGGGCGCCCACGCAGAACAGGCGCACCGCCAGCTGCACCTCGGGCCCGTAGAAATCGACCGCTTCGACCTGGCCGGTACAGGAGGCGGCGGCATCCGCCCCTCCGGACTCGCAGTGCTCGACCATGATCTGCTCCGGGCGCAGCATGATGCAGGCGTCGCCGCGCAGGCTGGTGGGGGCGACCGCGACTGTGCCCAGCGCGCAGGCGGCGAAACCGTCCGAGATGGTGGCCGGTAGCACGACCGCGTCGCCGAGGAACCGGGCCGTGAACAGGTCGACGGGGCGCCAGTAGACCTCGCGCGGCGGCCCGACCTGGCAGAGGTTGCCGTCGCGGAGCACCGCGAGCTGGTGGGCGAAGCTCATCGCCTCCGCCTGGTCGTGGGTGACGAGCACCGTGGTGATGCCGGCGCGCTCCAGCGTTTCGGCGACGATGTCGCGGGTTGCCGCCCGCAGTCCGGCATCGAGGGAGGAGAACGGTTCGTCGAGGAGCATCACCCGCGGCTGGCGGGCGAGGGCCCGCGCCAGGGCCACGCGCTGCTGCTGGCCGCCGGACAGTTCGTCGGGGCGGCGGGCGGCGAAGTCGGGCCTCAGCGACACCATCTCGAGCAGCTCGCTCACGGCGCGGGCGCGTTGCTTGCGGGTGCCGCCGCGGAGCGCCGGGCCGAGGCCGAACGCGATGTTCTGCCCCACGGTGAGGTGCGGGAACAGGGCGCCGTCCTGCGCGACGAAGCCGATCCCGCGCCGATGCGCGGCCACGGCCGCGCCCGGGGCGGCCACGGTGCGACCGAGCACGCTGATGGTGCCCGAGTCGGGCAGCTCGAAGCCGCTGATCAGGCGCAGCAGGGTGGTCTTGCCCGACCCGGACGAGCCGACCACGACCGTGCGGCTACCCTCCGGCACCGAGAGGGCGATGTCCTCGAGGATACGGGTGCTGCCGAAGCTCTTGTTGACCCCGGACAGTTCGACGGCGGCGGTCATGAAACGCTCGTCAGCCGGGAGCGGGCGAACAGCAGGTAGGTGACCGGCAGGCTCAGCACGATCATCATCAGGGCGTAGGGCGCGGCGCCGACGTAGTTGATGTCGTTCACCTTCGACCAGAACTGGATCGCGAGGGTGCGGGTGCCGCTCGGGGCCAGCAGCAGCGTAGCGGTCAGCTCGGTGACGATGCCAAGGAACACGAGCGCCCCCGCGGCCAGGGCCGAGGGCGCGAAGAAGCGGGTGGTGACACTCAGGAACGCGGCGAACGGATGCTTGCCGAGCGACCGGGCCGCCTCCTCCAGTCCGACCGGAACCTGTGCGAGCCCGGCCCGGAGGTTCACCAGCGCGCGCGGCAGGAACATCAGCAAGTACGTCACGATCACCAGCACGGTGGTCTGGTAGAGCGGCTGCACGAAACGGATGCTGATGGTCACCAACGCGAGGGCCGTGACGATCCCAGGGAGGGAACTGGTGAGGTAGTTGACCGATTCGAGGCCGCGGGACAGCCGGCTCGGGTAGCGCACCGCGAGGAACGCGATCGGGAACGCGAGTACACAGGTGACCGCGGCGCCGACGAGGCCGTAGCCCACGGTCTGCAGCAGGGCCTGGACCAGCACGGCATCGGTCCACACGATTGCGCCGCCCTGGTAGAGCCAGCGGATGACGCTCCAGAACGGGACTCCGATCGCGAGTGCGAACAGCCCACCGAGGAACAGGTAGCCGACCGGCGTGAAGGCGCGGAGGGAGCGCCGCGGCGTGACCCGGGCCACACCCGAGCCAATGCGGGCGTACCGGGAGCGTCCGCGGGCACCGGACTCCCCGATCAACAGGAACAGGCACAGCAGCACGAGAACGCCGGCGAGGGCGTTGGCCGCGGGGCCGTTGAACGTGGACCGGTACTGCTCCACGATGGCGGTGGTGAAGGTGTCAAAGCGGATCATCGCGAACGCGCCGTATTCGGAGAGCAGGTGCAGCCCTACCAGCAGGGCGCCGCCGAGGATCGGCAGCCGCAACTGGGGCAGGATGACGCGGAAGAAGACGCCCCAGGCACCGCTGCCGAGCGACTCTGCTGCCTCTTCGACCGTGGGGTCCAGCCGACGGAGCGCGGCGACGCAGGGCAGGTAGACCAACGGGAAGTACGACAGGGTGGCGATCAGAACCCCGGACCAGAGCCCGTTCAAGGAGGGTACGGCGCTCACCCAGCCGTAGCTGTTGACGAAGGCCGGCACCGCGAGCGGCGTCGCCAGGAGCACGGCGAACACCCGGTGGCCGCGCAGGGAGGTGCGGCCGACCAGCCAGGCGGCGGCCACCCCGATCGCCGCGGTCAACGGCACGGTGATCACGACCAACCCGATCGTGTTCAGGAGCAGTTCGCCGACCCGCGGCCGGAACACGAGCGCCGAGAGGGTCGGCCAACCGGTCAGGATACCGGTGACGATGACGTAGCCCAGCGGCAGCAGCCCGAGCACGGACACGGTGACGGCGGCCGCCACGATGAATGGTGAGGGTCGTTTGCCGACCCGGCCGGCGGCATCCGTGCGCCCCGCAAGCCCCGTTGCGCCGGTTTCGGCGACGGCTCCGCGACCGGTGTCCGACGGGTCGGGCGCCGGTTTCGCGGTCGAGGGGGCTGCAGGTATCACCAGTTTCAGCCTAGAGGAAACCGGCCTCGGTCATCAGATCGGTGACCTTGGTGCTGTTGAGTTTGGACGGGTCGATGACGGGGGCGTCGAGTTCGCGAAGCGGCACCATCGCGGGGTTCGCGTCGACCGCGTCGGAAACGGGGTACTCGAACGAGGTGCCGGTCTTCAGGATTTCCTGGCCGGCCTTGCCGGTGATGAAAGCGAGGAACGCCTGAGCGGCCACGGGGTTCGCGCTGGTCTCCAGCACTCCGCCGCCGGAGACGCTGACGAACGCACCGGGATCCTGGTTCTTGAAGTAGTGCATCTGGGTGCTGGAGCTGTTCTCGCCCGTACCGGCCTGGTCTGCGAACCAGTAGTAGTGGTAGATCACGCCGCCGGGGATCTCACCCGCGTTGACGGCCTTCATCACGGTGCTGTTGCCTTTATAGACGACCGCGTTCTCCTTCATGGCCGCGAGCCAGTCGCTCGTTGCGGCTTCGCCCTTGAGCTCGAGGAGCGCACTGACGATGGCTTGGAAGTCGGCGCCGGAGGGCGACGCGGCCCAGCGGCCGGCCCAGGCCGGGTCGGCGAGGTCGAGCAGCGAGGCCGGCAGTTCGCCCGCGCTAATCATGCTCGGGTTGTAGGCGAACACGGTCGAGCGGGCGGCAATGCCGGTCCAGGTGCCGGTGGACGGCTGGAACTGCTTGGGAACTTGGGCCAGCGTGGCGTCGTCGACCGGGGCGAACAGGCCGGCCTTGTCGACGAGGCTGATCGCGGGCGAGTTCTCGGTGAGGAACACGTCGGCCTTCGACGCGGCGCCTTCCTGCACGAGCTGGTTGCCGAGTTCCGAGTCGTCGCCGTTGCGGAGCGTGACGGTGACGCCGGTCTCCGCGGTGAATTCGTCGGCCCAGGCCTGGGTCAGTTCCTCGTGCTGGGCGTTGTAGACCGTGATCGAACCCGACGGGGTGGAAGCGTCGGTAGCACCAGGACTGGATTCCTCGGGTGCGCTGCACCCGGTCACCCCGAGCAGGGCCACCGTTCCGATAGCGGTAAGCAGTGCCCAGCGGCGTGTCAAGATCATCGTGTTGCGTCCCTACTGTCGTGCGGGCATGACCCACAGTGCTTTTAGGTAAGCCTACCCTAAAGAAATTGGCGTCGTCGGGGCCGCAGGGGAATACACAGGCTCGGCCCCGGTCAGCGGGGCGGCATCCGGATGGCGCCGTCGAGCCGGATGGTGTCGCCGTTGAGCATCGGGTTCTCGACGATGTGCCGCACGAGCGCGGCGAACGCGGCCGGGTTGCCGAGCCGGGAAGGGTGTGGAACCTGCGCCGCGAGGGACTCGCGCACGTTCTCGGGGAGCCCCTGAAGCAGCGGGGTGTCGAAGATGCCGGGCGCGATCGCCACCACCCGGATCAACGATCGGGCGAATTCGCGGGCGAGCGGCAGGGTCATCGCGGCGACGCCGCCCTTCGAGGCGGCATAGGCCGCCTGACCGATCTGCCCGTCGAAGGCTGCGACGGATGCCGTGTTCACGATCACACCGCGCTCCGGGACGGTGCCGGCCGTCTGGTCGATCGTGCCGGGGGTGCCGTCCGTGCCGTTCGTCCCGGGGGCTCCGTCCGTGCCACCGACCGGGTCGGTAGCCTGCATGGCGACCGCGGCCAGCCGGATCACGTTATACGTGCCGACGAGGTTGATGCGAATGACCCGGTCGAAGTCGTCCAGCGGCAGCGGGGCCCCGGTGCGGTCGACGGTGCGCTGGCCGGGGGCGATGCCGGCACAGTTGACCACGATGCGCAGCGGGGCGATCGCGGCGGCGGCGTCGACGGCGGCCTGCACGTCCTCGGTGCGGGTGACGTCACCCGGCACGAAACACGCCCGGCCGCCGATCACGACCGCCGCCTGCTCCCCACTGGTGCCGGGCAGGTCGAGCAGCACGACCGCTGCCCCAGCGTGGGCCAGGGCGGTAGCGGTGGCCAGCCCGAGGCCGGAGGCGGCTCCGGTGACGAGGGCGGAGCATCCGTCGACGCGCATCTCAGAGCCGTTCGATGATGGTGGCGTTGGCCATGCCGCCGCCCTCGCACATGGTCTGCAGGCCCCAGCGGCCGCCGGTCAGTTCGAGGTGGTTGAGCAGGGTGCCGAGGAGCCGGGTGCCCGAGGAGCCGAGCGCGTGGCCGAGAGCGATGGCCCCGCCGCGCGGATTGAGCAGGGCCGGGTCGGCGCCGAGTTCGCGCAGCCAGACCAGCGGCACGGTGGCAAACGCCTCGTTGACCTCGTAGGCGTCGAGGTCGTCGATGCTGAGACCGGAGCGCTCCAGGATGCGCCGGGTCGCCGGGATCACGCCCGTGAGCATCAAGAGCGGGTCGCTTCCGGTCACCGCGAAGCTGTGGAACCGGGCGCGCGGGTTGAGGCCGAGCTGGGCGGCGCGTTTGGCGCTCATGATCAGAGCCGCGGAGGCGCCGTCGGTGAGCGGCGACGAGTTGCCGGCGGTGATGTGCCAGTCGAGTTTCGGGAAGCGGGCGGCGAGGGCGTCGGTGCGGAACGCCGGAGGCAGGGCGGCCAGGGAATCGAGGGTGGTGCCGGGGCGGATGGTCTCGTCGGCGGCCACGACCCGGCCGTCCCGCAGAGTCGTCGGCTGCAGTTCGCCGTCGAAATCGCCGCGTTCGGCGGCGGCCGCGGCGAGTCGGTGCGAGCGGGCGGCGAAGGCATCCAGTTCGCCGCGGCCCAGTTTCCACTTCTGGTTCATCAGCTCGGCCGAGACGCCCTGGTTGACGAGCCCGTCGGGGTAGCGGTCGCGCATCAGCGTGCCGTGCGGATTCGGGATCTGTCCGCTCTGCTGGTTCTGGTGGCTCTGCCCGCCTTGCTGGTTCTGCGGGCTCTGGGCCGTGCCGAGCGACGAGCCCAGCGGCACGCGGCTCATCGATTCGACGCCGCAGGCGATGACGATGTCGTAGCTGCCGGCCATCACGCCCTGCGCGGCGAACGTGGCCGCCTGCTGGCTGGATCCGCACTGCCGGTCGATGGTCGCGCCGGGCACCGAGTCGGGAAAACCCGCGCTGAGCAGGGCGGTGCGGGTCACGTTGTAGCCCTGCTCGCCGACCTGGCTGACGCAGCCGCCGATCACGTCGTCAACGAGCGCGGGATCGAGCCCGTTGCGGGTGACCAGTTCGCTCAGCACCCCGGCCAGCAGGTCCGCGGGGTGCACTCCCGAGAGGGCGCCGCCCGGTTTGCCTCGACCCGACGCGGTGCGCACGACATCGACAATGACAGCCTCGTTGCTCATGACCTCAGCCTAGGCTTCCGGTGCCACCGCGGCGCGGAGCGGGGAGCGCGTGTGGGCTGCGGGCTGCGGGCTGCGCGCTGCGCGTGGAGTACGGGCTGCGCGTGGAGTACGGGCCGCGCGTGGGCTGCGGGCTGCGCGTGGGGTACGGGCCGCGCGTGGGGCACGGGCCGCGCGTGGGGCTAACTCAGGAGATCCGCTGGGGAAGCCGTCGTCCGGCGGATTCCGCCGCACTGGTCCGGGGGCTAACAGAACGCGGCCGACGTATCTCCTGAGTTGGCCACAAACGCGGCAGGACAGGGACGTGCGGGTGTGGCGTGCGTGTGTGGCGTGCGGCGGTGAGCCGTGCAGGTTCGGGTGTGGCGTGCGTGTGTGGCGTGCGGCGGT
>NZ_PJJV01000028.1:0-8917 GCF_002929655.1 Cryobacterium sp. M23 | reverse complement strand
CGCGGCTGGGTGCGGCTGGGTGCGGCTGGGCCGGGCGCCGCGCGGCTGGGCTGGGCTCGGCTCGGGCTCGAAGAGTAGGCTCAGCCGGATGAGCCTCGCCGCCGCCCAATTCGTCTCCAGCACCACCCTCGGAACCCGAATCGTGGTGCGCACCCGCATCGAGGGCGGGGTCACGGATGCCGTGGGTTACTTGCGGTCCGTCTCCGACACAGGGTGCATGGTTGAGACCAAACGCGGTCTGGTCGTCCTCGCGCTCGCCGATGTCGTGGCCGCGAAGCCGGTGCCGCCGCCGCCCGTGCCGCGTGCGCCGCGGCATCCGCTCGCCGACTAGCCCCCGGTGCTCGCCGGTGGTCGCCGGACCTGCCCCGACACTCCCGTGGCCAACTCAGGAGATCCTTGGGCGGCCGCAGTCTGCTCCGCACTGGTCTGCGGCCACGGCGGAGCGGTCCGCGCGGATCTCCTGAGTTGGCCCCATGCCAGGCACGGTCGGAGCCTCGCTTCGTGCATAACTCCTGCCAATTCTCAGCGGGGGGCTGTTTCAGGGCTCTATTGGCCACATCCGGCAGATTTTTGCGGGAGCTATGCACGCGGGTCGGTGGCTAACTCAGGAGAACCACGGCCAGTTGCGGTTCCCGCCCCCGGAATCAGGCGGTGGATGTTTGCGTGCGGCTTGGATCTCCTGAGTTAGCCCCATCCGGGCACGGAAGCAGCCCTGCGGGGGCGGAAGATTCGAACCCCCGAGAGTTGATTGTCGAGTTCGTCGAGACTAATGCCCGCCCACGTGCTGCAGCACGATTTGGCGGAGAATGGGGGATTCGAACCCCCGAGGGCTCTCACCCAACACGCTTTCCAAGCGTGCGCCATAGGCCACTAGGCGAATTCTCCTGGCCGAACGTTCCCTCAAGGAACGACCTAGGGAATCTTACCTGTTTTCGGCGGCCTCCGTGCACACTCGCCCCGGCCGCCCGGTACAGACCCGGTACAGACCCGGTACAGACCCGGTGCAGACCCGGTGCAGACCCGGTGCAGACTCGGAATCGACTCGGAATCGGCCCGTTTTCGGCCTTGCCGGCTTTGCGTCTAAACTAAGGGTCGGCTCCTCGCGTGGCGCCATCTCGGCCAACTCCCCCAGGACGGAAACGTAGCAAGGGTAACCGGGCTCTGGTGGGTGCGCGAGGAGTCTTTTTTATGCCCGCACGCACCGGAAAAACAGCCACAGCCCAGCCACAGCCCAGCCACAGCCCCGCCACAGCCGCAGGCCGTTAGCAATGATAACGATTTCGCCTCATCTCGTAGGATGAGACGGCGCAGATAACGCCCCCGCCCCGATAGTGCCTGGAGGCACCATGGCTGAAATATTCGGTACACCCTTTCTCTGGCCAGACCGGTCACCGCATCCGCTCTGCGCTGAAGCGCTCGCCAGCGTCGATGCCTGGTGGCGGGCCGCCAACTACCTGTCGGTAGGGCAGATCTACCTGCTCGACAACCCGTTTTTGCGTGAGCCGCTCACGCGGGACCACATTAAGCCGCGTCTGCTCGGCCATTGGGGAACCACCCCGGGGCTCAATTTCCTTTACGCACACCTGAACCGCGCCATCCAGGAACGGTCGATCAGCACTCTCTACGTCACCGGCCCTGGCCACGGTGGCCCCGGGATGGTGGCCAACGCCTACCTCGACGGCACGTACTCCGAGATCTACTCCGGCGTCGACCAGAGCGAGCAGGGCGTCAAGGCCCTGTTCCGCCAGTTCTCGTTCCCCGGCGGCATCCCCAGCCACGCCTCGTCCGAGACGCCCGGCTCGATCCACGAGGGCGGCGAGCTCGGTTACGCGCTCAGCCACGCCTACGGCGCCGCGTTCGACAACCCCGACCTGCTGGTCGCCGCGGTCGTCGGCGACGGCGAGGCCGAGACCGGCCCGCTGGCCACCAGCTGGCACTCGAACAAGTTCATCGATCCGCTTCAGGATGGCGTCGTGCTGCCGATCCTGCACCTTAACGGGTACAAGATCGCCAACCCCACCGTGCTCGCCCGTATCCCGGAAGAGGAACTCCTCGACCTGATGCGCGGCTACGGCCACAAGCCCTACATCGTGGCCGGCGGCTTCGACGGCGAGGATCCCCTCCTCGTGCACCAGCGCATGGCGCTCACCCTCGACGAGGTGCTCAACGAGATCGCCGCGATCAAGGCGCGCGCCCTCGCCGGCGACACCGAGCGTCCGCGCTGGCCGATGATCATCCTGCGCACGCCCAAGGGCTGGACCTGCCCGCCCGTCATCGACGGGGTGCAGGTCGTCGACTCCTGGCGTTCGCACCAGGTGCCGCTGAGCAACGCCCGCGACACCGAGGCGCACACCCGGCTGCTCGAAGAGTGGCTGTCCTCCTACCGGCCGGGCGAACTCTTCGATGCGAGCGGCGCCCCTGTGGCGGAGGTTTCGTCGCTGGCCCCCGTGGGCGACCTGCGGATGAGCGCGAACCCGGTCTCCAACGGTGGGCTGCTGCGCCGGGCGCTGAAGCTGCCCGACTTCCGGGAGTACGCGGTGGATGTCCCTTCCCCGGGCGCCACCACCGATGAGGCGACCAAGGTTCTCGGCACCTGGCTGGCCGACGTCATCCGTGACAACCCCGACAATTTCCGCATCTTCGGGCCCGACGAGACGGCCTCCAACCGCCTCGCCCCGGCCGTCTACGCGGCCACCGACAAGCAGTGGAACGCGGAATTCCACGAGGGTGACACGAACCTCGCCCGCGCCGGCCGCGTGATGGAGATGCTCAGCGAACACCAGTGCCAGGGCTGGCTGGAGGGCTACCTGCTCACCGGCCGTCACGGCGTGTTCAACTGCTACGAGGCCTTCATTCACATTGTCGACTCGATGTTCAACCAGCACGCGAAGTGGCTCAAGGTCACCCGCGAGATCCCGTGGCGCCGCTCCATCTCGAGCCTGAACTACCTGCTCAGCTCGCACGTCTGGCGCCAGGATCACAACGGGTTCTCGCATCAGGACCCCGGGTTCATCGACCACGTCGTCAACAAGAGTGCGGATGTCGTGCGCGTCTACCTGCCGTTCGACGCGAACACGCTGCTCGCCACCTACAGCCACTGCCTGCGCAGCGTGGACTACGTCAACGTGGTTGTCGCCGGCAAGCAGCCCGCGCCGAACTGGCTCACCATGGACCAGGCCGTCGCGCACTGCAAGCGGGGTCTGGGCATCTTCGACTGGGCCGGAACCGAGACGTTCGGAACCTCACCCGACGTCGTGCTGGCCGCCGCCGGCGAGGTGCCCACCCTCGAGGTGCTGGCCGCGGCCGCCATCCTGCGGGAATGGCTGCCCGACCTGTCGGTGCGCGTCGTGAACGTCGTTGACCTGATGCGCCTGCAGTCCGAGGCGGACCACCCGCACGGCCTCAGCGACAACGAGTTCGACGCCATCTTCACGGCCGACAAGCCGATCGTGTTCGCCTACCACGGGTATCCGTGGCTGATCCATCGCCTGACCTACAAGCGCACCGGGCACGGCAACCTGCACGCCCGCGGCTACAAGGAGAACGGCACCACCACCACGCCGTTCGACATGGTCATGCTCAACGACCTCGACCGGTACCACCTGGTGATGGACGTCATCGACCGGGTTCCCGGACTCGGCGCCCGCGCCGCCCTGCTTCGCCAGGAGATGCAGGATGCCCGCCTCCGGGCCCGCAATTACACCCGCGACCTCGGGGAAGACATCCCCGCCGTCACCGAATGGGTCTGGGACGCCGATGGCGTCGGCGTGACCCCCGACAATGCCGGTGTCTCCACCGGCGGAGATAACGTATAAACCGTGGCTGACAGTATCTACATCACCTCTGCCGAGGGAAATACCGGCAAATCCACCATCGCCCTGGGCGTGCTCGACACCCTGCTCCGTTCGGTGCAGCGCGTCGGTGTGTTCCGGCCCGTGGCCCGCTCGGCGCACCACCCCGACTACGTGCTCGAGCTGCTGCTCTCGCACCTGTCGAGTGCGTCTGCGCTCACCGTGCAGCCCCCGCTGACCTACGACGACTGCGTCGGCGTCACTTACGACGAGGTGCACCTCGACCCCGACGCGGCCCTCGGCCGCATCGTGCAGCGCTTCAAGGCCGTCGAGGCCCAGTGTGACGCGGTGGTCGTGATCGGCTCCGATTACACGGATGTCGGCAGTCCCACCGAGCTCGCCTTCAACCTGCGCATCGCCGCCAACCTGGGGGTGCCGGTGCTGCTGGTGCTCGGCGGGCGGGTCGGTCCCGGCCAGCGCGACACGCTCAGCCAGGGTGACCGGCAGCTCGGGCAGAGCGACCCGCGCACGGCCGAGGACATCCGCCAGTTGACCGACGTGACCCTGGCGGAACTGCGCGACGAGCACGTTTCACTGCTTGGCGTGATCGTCAACCGCGCCGATCCGACTCGGCTCGATGAGCTCATCGACGCCGTGCGGAGCGTCGTCGACGCCGACATGAAGCCCGGCAGCGGACGCAACGCGGTGCCGGTCTGGGCGCTGCCCGAAGACTCGTTCCTCGTGGCCCCGAGCATGAAGAGCATCCTCAAGGCCACCGACGGCACGCTCGTCAAGGGTGACCCCGCGCTGCTGTCCCGGGAGGCGCTCGGCGTGGTCGTGGCGGCCATGTCGATGGTCAACGTGCTGCCGCGCCTGTTCGAGGGCGCCGTGGTTGTGGTTCCCAGCGACCGCCCGCAGGTGCTGCTGGCCGTTCTGATGGCGAACTCGTCCGCGACGTTCCCGTCGATCGCCGGCATCGTGCTGGTCGGCGGCTTCGCCCTGCCCGAGGAGATCGGGCGGCTCGTCGAGGGGCTCGACGCCTCGGTGCCGATCATCAGCACCGAGCTGAACTCCTATGACGCCGCGCTGCGCATCACGCACACGCCCGGACGGATGGCCGCCGACTCGCAACGCAAGCGCGACACGGCGCTGGCGCTCTTCGAAGGCCACGTGGAGGCATCCGTGCTGCTCGACCGGCTCAAGGTGAGCCGCGCCGACGTGGTGACGCCGCTGATGTTCGAGTACATGCTGCTCGAACGCGCACGCACCAACCAAAAGCGCATCGTGCTGCCCGAAGGGGACGACGACCGCGTGCTGCGCGCCGCCGCGACCCTGCTGGCCCGCGATGTGGCCGACATCACGATTCTCGGTGAGGAGTTCGAGGTGCGCTCGCGTGCCATCGGCCTCGGCCTGGACATCGCCAAGGCGCAGGTTCTGAGCCCCTTCGACGACGTGCTGCGGCGCAAGTTCGCGGAGGCGTACGCGAAGCTGCGCGCCCACAAGGGCGTCACGGTCGAGCAGGCCATGGAACTCGTCACCGACGTGTCCTACTTCGGCACCATGATGGTGCAGCTCGGGCTGGCGGACGGCATGGTCTCCGGGGCGACGCACACCACGGCGCACACCATTCGGCCGAGCCTGCAGATCATCAAGACGCGTCCGGGAGTCTCGGTCGTGTCCAGCGTGTTCCTGATGGCGCTGGCCGACAAGGTGCTCGTCTACGGCGACTGCGCGGTGAACCCTGACCCCACCGCGGAGCAGCTCGCCGACATCGCCATCTCGGCGTCGGAGACGGCCGTCGAGTTCGGTATCGAGCCGCGCATCGCCATGCTGAGCTACTCGACCGGCGAGTCCGGGCAGGGTGCCGACGTGGACAAGGTGCGGGCCGCCACCGCCCTCGTGCGGGAGCGTCGCCCCGACCTTCTGATCGAGGGTCCCATCCAGTACGACGCGGCAGCGGATGCCGCCGTCGCCGCCACGAAGATGCCCGGTTCGGCTGTCGCCGGCCGCGCCACCGTCTTCATCTTCCCCGACCTGAATACGGGCAACAACACGTACAAGGCCGTGCAGCGGAGCGCCGGAGCAGTGGCCATCGGCCCCGTCCTCCAGGGCCTGCGCAAACCCATCAATGACCTTTCCCGAGGAGCACTAGTGCAGGACATCGTCAACACCGTAGCCATCACCGCGATCCAGGCCGTGACGCTCGCAGCGTCCGAGTCCGGCGCCCCGGCAGCTTCGGCTTCTGGTGCGGCATCTTCCGCCTCGGCCGCAGCGGCGGTGTCCGCATGACCGCCATCCTGGTCGTCAACTCCGGATCGTCGTCATTCAAGTACCAGCTGATCGACATGGACATCGAAACCGAGCTCGCCAGCGGCCTGGTCGAGCGCATCGGCGAGCCGATCGGGCACTCACGGCACACCGCGGGCACGTCGAAGGACGGCCGCACCGAGCGCGACCTGCCGATCATGGACCACACCGCCGGCTTCGCCGTGATGATCGAGGCCTTCGCCGAGCACGGCCCGAAGCTGTCCGAGACGAACCTGATCGCCGTCGGCCACCGCGTGGTGCAGGGCGGCAACCGGTTCTTCGAGCCGACCGAGATCACCCACCTGGTCGAGCTGAACATCGAGGACCTCTCCGAGATCGCTCCGCTGCACAACCCGGCCAACGTGCAGGGCATCCGTGCCGCCCGCGCCAGCTTCCCGAACGTGCCTCACGTCGCCGTGTTCGACACCGCGTTCCACCAGACGCTGCCGCCGGCCGCGTACACCTACGCGATCGACAAGGACGTCGCGACGCGGTACCGCGTGCGCAAGTACGGCTTCCACGGCACCTCGCACAAGTTCGTCTCGGAGGCCGTGGCGGCCTACCTCGACCGGCCCCTGGCCGAGCTCAAGACGATCGTGCTGCACCTGGGAAACGGGGCATCCGTGTGTGCCGTCGACGGCGGCGAATCGATCGACACCTCCATGGGCATGACCCCGCTGCAGGGGCTCGCGATGGGCACCCGCTCGGGCGACATCGACCCGGCCGTGATCTTCCACCTGCGCCGCCGGGCCGGGATGACCACCGCCGAGCTCGACGACCTGCTCAACCGCCGCGGCGGCATGCTGGCCCTGGCCGGCAACGGCGACATGCGCGACGTGGAGGATGCCGCGGTCGCGGGCGACCCGGTCGCCCAGGCTGCCCTCGACGTGTACTTCCACCGCGTCAAAGGCTATGTCGGCAACTACTACGCGCAGCTCGGAACCGTGGACGTCATCGTCTTCACCGCGGGCGTCGGCGAAAACTCGCCGATCGTGCGCGCGGGCGCCCTGGCCGGACTCGAGGGCATGGGGATCGAAATCGACCCCGTGCGCAACGAAGCCAAGTCCCGCACGCCGCGCGTGATCTCCACGGACAACTCCCGGGTAACCGTGCTCGTCATCCCGACGAACGAGGAGCTGGAGATCGCCCGGCAGACGCTGGGGACGGTCAAGCGCACGCATCCGTCGGTGTATGGGGTTCACTGGTAGGGGTTTCGGCTCCTGTGTCTCGTTGATGCTTTTGTTGATCGGCCGTTCCCGGGTTCCGGGGGCGGCCGATTGGCGTGTNATGCTTTTGTTGATCGGCCGTTCCCGGGTTCCGGGGGCGGCCGATTGGCGTGTGGGGGTTCGGGGCGCTCGGGATGCGGGGGTTCGGGGTGCGGGGTGCGGGGTGACGTAACTTCGGAGTTTTTGGCGACACGCGGCATCCGTGGGCGGCGGATGCGGCGTGTCGCGATTTTTTCCGAAGTTACGTTCGTCGTGGGTCGGGCTGGTCCGTGGGCCCGACGGTTGCGGCGGGCCGGCCCCGCGACATCAGCATGCGCCCCGCGCGGGTGCTGCGCCGCTGCGCTCATAGCACGCCTGAGGCGGAGCGGCGCAGCACCCGCGCCGGCCCCGCCCGACCGATCAGAGGGGGTCGTCGCGGCGCGTGAGGAGGCGGCCGAAGCGGCGGGACTGCTCGCGCTGGGCATCCGTCACGACGCGCGCGATGGCGGCGAGCGTGGTCTCCCACTCGTAGAGCACCTGGTCCTGGGTGAGCCGGATCGACCGGCGTCCGAGGGCCTCGGTCTTGAGGTCGCGAATGCGGTCGGCGTGGAAACGGTCGGGGCCGTGCCATTTCTCGCCGTCGGTTTCGATGGCGACGCAGTCCTCGACGACGAGATCTTCGTCGCCGATGCCTGCCACCTTCACCTGCGCCACCACCGAGTAGCCCACATGCCGCAGCCGACGCCGCACGATCGTCTCCATGCCGGAGCCCGAGGTGAATTCCAGCTCTCGGATGCCTCCCGCCAGCCGGACCGGCGCCTGTGCGCACAGCTGGCGCACCTGGGCGATCGTGAGGAATCCCTCGTGCACCGCCGACTCGAGGCAGGCGATCGCGTTCTCCTCGTCGAGGCAGTGGATGGCCTGCCAAACCGCCTCCATCGGCGAGACCAGCCAGGATCGCTCGGTGGTTCCCGGGAACCGCGGCTGCGCCCAGTGGTAGCGGATCCGCTGCCCGCCCCGATCGAGCACGGGCCGAGTGCCGGTGGCGTGCCCGGGCAGCTGCAGGTGCAGCGAACGGTCGATTCCGGCCCAGACGTTGGCCCGGCGCAGGGCGCTGAGGCAGCTGATCCGGCCGTGGGCCGCGGCGGCATCGCGCTGGTCGCGGTCGGCGTGGGCGCAAAGGTAGATGCCCCGCGCGGCGCGCACGACGGTTCCGTGCGCAATGGCCGTGCGCAGTTGCGGGGGAGTGACGCCGAGCCGGAGCAGCTCGTCGGTCATGGCGGCGTGTCCGAGGGTGCAGATGAGGGTCGCTGCGCTGCGCATTCGTTCAGGATGCCCGCGGGCCCGGCCCGCTCCCGAGGGAGTGCCGGCCTGGGGAAAAGATCCTGCCCCGGCTGCCTGTGGGGGAGTGCCGTGTGGGTGCCCGCGGGCGCGTGGCGCGGGTGCGGCTGTCGGCCGCCGGCTGTTCTTTGTTCTGCGCTGGGCCCCGCGGGTGACGCAAAGTCGGAGATTTTCGGGACACGCCGCATCCGTGGGCTGGGGTGACCCGGTCTTTTCGGACGGGGTCCTTGGTTTCATTTTAGGCGGCGAGTGTGAGTTTGATGAGGCGTTCGG
>NZ_PJJV01000045.1:0-35479 GCF_002929655.1 Cryobacterium sp. M23 | reverse complement strand
GACCATCCCACGGTGGCTCTTTACATTGACGAAGCAACGCTCAAGAGCGGGAAACCACACCACTCACGGGGACGTAACCGTTTTCGTACACTTCTGTTGAGAACAGCAGCGTGCTGTTCACGCTGATGCCCTGACCGATCAACCGCCGGATCGCCGGGATGCCCTCCGTGATCATCAGATTGGGCCGGTCGGCCGCGGCCCATAACCGCTGCGGTAAGTGCGCCCGTTCCCGCGGTGTTGTGGGCCAGGTCGGGTGCTACCTCCATCACGTATCGTCGACAGCATCCGTGCCTTCATACACGCCTCGTCGCAGGTCCGCCGCCCGCCGCAGATCGATGATGACCAAAATCTTATACACGAATTTGGGAGTCAAGGCCGTAGCATCCGCTGACGACTCGGTGTGAGCCCGAGTCAGCGCGTGACTACAGTCGGTTAAGCCGACGATCACCTTCTCGAAGATCGACGGGTTCGAGGTGACCGTTCAATCCGTCCTCACGCACCATCCGTTCGCACTTGCCGGAAATAAGTAGGCTGCAGCGGATGTAATCGAGCCAAACGACTTTGCCCTAAAGTCCCAATATCGCTGATCGGGCTACGTACCCTATGGAAGGTGACATCGAAACCTCAGTGTATTTCTCGTCACGGAGATGTTTCCCCGCTGGAAGGTAACCCAAGGGTGGCCCTAGCCTCGCGGATCATTTGGTGGGTGAAGCCCCACTCGTTGTCGTACCAAGCCATGATCTTTATCAGGGTGCCGTCCACGACCTGCGTCAAATCAAGGTTCACCACGGCGGCGCGTGAATCGCCGATGATGTCGGAGGAGACCATCGGGTCCGCCGAAACGCCGAGGATGCCTTGATACCGGGGCGTCTTCGCCTCCTCGATGAACACGGCGTTGACCTCCTCTACGTTGGTCGGGCGGGAAGTGACAATGACAATGTCGGCAATGGAACCAACCTCGATCGGGGCGCGGATCGCAACCCCGGCGAAGAGCCCGGTCAACTTCGGCAATGCCCGGATTGTCGCCTGTGCAGCACCGGTAGGAGCGGGCACCAAGTTCGCTCCACCCGCCCGCCCACGTCGGAAATTGTCACTCGGAGAGTCGACCAGGCGCTGGGTCGCGGTATAAGCATGAATTGTGGTCATGATCGCACGCTCCACCCCCAGACGCCTTGTCGCGATCTCGATGACCGGTGTGATGCAGTTCGTCGTGCAACTGGCGCAAGAGATGATCTGCGGATGCCCATCCGGCCGGTTCACCCCGTGCACAACCGTCGGGACGGATTCGGATTTCGTCGGGGCAGACAAGATGACGAACGACGCGCCCGCCTGAATATGTTTGGTCAGGTCCTCCGCCCGAGTGAAAGCACCAGTGCACTCCAGCACTAGATCGACTCCGAGCTCCCGCCACGGCAGAGCCGCTGGGTCTCGTTCGGCAAGAACAACCACCCGGTGGCCGTCGATGACAAGTGCATCAGCCTCCACAACAATCTGACGGTGGTACCGGCCGTAGACCGTGTCGTACCGCAGCAGGTAGGCAAGATTCTCAATTGACGCCACATCGTTGACCGCAACAAGTTCCAGATTCTCTGAATCGAGCAGAATTTTTAATGCAGCCCGCCCGATTCGGCCCAACCCATTGATCGCCACTTTTGGCATCTGAGATCCTCCTGATTTCCAATCATTTTCACGTCGCAGGTTTTGCACGACAAAATAGATTCCTATTTCATGCTGCGCCCCCCAACAGCTTTCGTCAACAAGCGAGAGCACATTACCGGGAGCACTTGTCGGTGCAGGTACCCGAGAGTTTGATGGGATCACGTCAGTCTTGAGGCTGTATGTGCTCATTCTTGGCGGCGGCTATATTAGCCCGTACACCGCACGGGGTTGCCGAAGCACCTGTTCTCGGCACCAACGACGATCACCCGGTTACATCCCCGTGAGTGGTGTGGTTTCCGGCTTCTAAGTATTGCTTCGTCAACGTGAAGAGCCACCAGGCGGTTTCAAGGGGTCGTAGCAACACCGTTTGAGTGAGGTGTTGTTAACGGCGTCGAGATTGGTCATGAAGGTCCGCGAGAACTTGTTCTGGGATCGGGTTCGGGAAGGCATGTCGGCATCGGCCGCGTGTGAATCTATAGGAATGGGTCGCAAACAGAGATTTCGATGGAACAAAGCCGCTGGCGGACGGATACCCGTTCCGACGGTTGCGTCTTCGGGACGTTTTCTAGGCCAAGAGGAACGTCTGCGCATCGCGGATCTGAGGTTGGGTGGTGCAGACGTCAGGGCAATCGCGCAGGATCTGGGTCGTGTCGCGTCGACGATCAGTCGGGAGCTGCGCCGGAACGCACACCCGGCAACGCGTAGCTATCGGCCCTGTGCCGCACAGAAACGGTGTGAGATCAGAGCGTGCCGGCCCAAACCCGGCAGGCTCGATGTCCGGCAGCTTGCCGCTGTCGTTGAGGAACGCTTGCGGAAGAGCTGGAGTCCGCAGCAGATCAGCGACGACCTCGCAGTCGCGTTCGCCGGCCAGGACGAACTGCAGGTATCCCACGAGACGATCTATCAAAGCCTCTACGTGCAAAACTGCGGTTACGTCGGAGTCCGCCCGCACCGGCACCTACGACGAGGGCGATCAGCTCGAAAATCGCGAGCCGCGCATCTCATTACCCCCGGTCGAATTCGCGACAAGGCGCTGTTGAGTGAACGGCCCGCTGAGGCCAACGACGGAGTGATTCCCGGGCATTGGGAAGGCGATCTCATCGTTGGCTCGGCGTCAGTATCCGCGATCGCGACCCTCGTTGAACGCACGACCCGATTCGTCGTCTTGGTCCACCTGCCCAACGGCCATAGCGCCACGGCGCTCCATGACGCGCTCATCGGCGCCCTCAACCTCATGCCCGCGATGCTGCGGCGGTCATTGACCTGCGATCAGGGAAGCGAACTGGCACGGCACGTTGAGATCACGAAAGGGACGGGCGTTCCCATCTTCTTCTGGGATCCGCACTCGCCCTGGCAACGCGGCACGAACGAGAACACCAACGGCCTGCTGCGTCACTACTTCCCCAAAGGCACCGATTTGAACGCGCACAGCGCCCAACGACTCCTCGAAGTCGCCACCGAACTCAACGAACGGCCCCGCAAAACCCTCAACCGAAGCACCCCAGCCGACCTGCTCAGCAGGCTAACCTCGAAGAAAGAAATAACCCCCGTTGCTTCCACCCCTTAAAACCGCCCATGGGTTGCGACACAAATAGGTTTCGAGATACGAAAGCGCAACGGGGTGCTTGGATGCCTCGACCTGTTGGCTCGGCATAAAACGCCGCATGCTCAACGAGCCCCGTCGGTGCATCGAGGCTAAGCTCGAGGCGGTTCAGTTCACGGATGTCGTCGACGAGTGGGAGGCGAATGAGCTCTCAACGCCGGGATGGCTATACGGACTTACGCTCGTACGCTGCGATCGGTGACGGACGCACGGTGGCGTTGGTCGCACTGGATGGCGGCATCGATTGGCTTCCCATATCGGCGCTCAACTCTACCCCTGTGTTCGCGCGGCTGCTGGACGCACAAGAGGGCGGCAGCATTGAGCTCGCGCCCGCGGGGACCTACACCGTCACGCGCCGGTATGTCCCCGGAACCAATGTGCTGGAGACCACCTTCACAACGGATGCGGGTGTCGCCCGAGTCACGGATGCTCTCGTTAACGGATTCGCCGGCCGGCTTCCGTGGGTGGAGCTGGCGAGGCGTGTCGATGGCATCCGTGGTGCCGTGCGTTTCCGATGGCGCGTTACTCCCGGTACGTGCCTTTCGACTGCATCGCCATGGGTCGACACGACGATTCACGGAAAGGTCATCCGCGTTGGTAGCGTGACGATTGCGGTGCGCGGACTGGCGCATGGACCGCGCGGGGGTGGCAGCCGCGCACTGGCCGGAAGCTTTACGACGGCGGCGAAGTCCCGCCACCTCATCACGGTTGCGGGTACCGCGAACGAACCGGTTCATGTGCCGGTGCCCGAGTTGACTGACGAGAGTGTGAACCGCACGATCGAGAGCTGGCAATTGTGGTCGCGTGACTTCAACTACGACGGGCCATGGGCGGACGCTGTCCAGCGCAGTGCTCTGGCTCTCAAACTACTGATCTACAGCCCGACGGGAGCGATTGCGGCGGCGCCGACGACATCGCTTCCAGAGAACCTCCGTGGCGGCAAGAACTGGGACTACCGCTTCGCGTGGGTGCGGGATACGGCGTATACGGTGCGTTCTCTCGTTCGTTTCGGCCTTCGCGAGGAGACCCACGCGGCGGTCGCATGGCTGCTTCGCACGATCAGGGAGTGCGGCCCGGAGTTGCACATTCTTTACACACTGGACGGCGCTGTTCCCGGTGATGTTGAAACCCTTGACGTGCCGGGGTGGCGCGGAATTGGGCCGGTCACCATCGGTAATCGCGCAGCCAACCAGCTGCAGCTCGGGGTATACGGTGACCTGTTCAACGTCATGCGTGTGTACGTCGAGGCCGGAAATGTGCTCGATGTGGATACGGGCTTACTGCTGGCTTCACTCGCCAACCACGTGGCGGACATCTGGCGACAGTCGGACTCCGGGATATGGGAACTCACCGAGCAGCGCCACTACACCTCGTCGAAGATGGGATGCTGGCAGGCCCTCACCGACGCGACGCGCCTCTGCGAGATGGGCCAGATCCCGGGAAACCCCACACACTGGCGATCCGAATCCGAACTCATCGCAGCGTGGGTACGCGAGAACTGCTGGTCCGAAGCGCGAAAGAGCTTCACGGCCTGGGCGGGCGGCGACGATCTGGATGCATCCGTACTCCTCCACGCGGCCAGCGGGTTCGACCGAAGTTCGCGGATGTCGTCGACGATAGACGCAATTCGTACGGAACTTGGCGATGGTCCACTCACGTATCGCTACACCGGGGCCGCCCACGAGGAGGGAGCATTTGTTGCCTGCTCGTTCTGGTTGGCATCCGCACTCGCATGCGTCGGTCGCAATGACGAGTCCGTCGTGCTCATGGACGAGCTCATTGATTTGGCGAACGATGTGGGTCTCTATTCGGAGATAATCGATCCGAGCGACAACGCCTTTCTAGGTAACCTGCCACAAGGGCTGAGTCACCTCGCACTCCTCAATGCCGCAATCACAATCGAGGAACTCACCCGCGACTGAAGAACGGAGTGGGTTGGCGTCCTTGAGTGTCCGTTTGAATCGCAAATACGCTACCGGACAGCGGATACGCCTCTAACTGTGCTTGCGTCAGGTTTTCGCGCGCGCTTGCAACATACAGCATGGAGAGGTCGGCGCCGCCAAATGCAACAGAGGTGAGGTTCAGTGCCGGTATATCGATGGCGAAGACCTCAGCGCCATTCGAGTTGTAGTGCACGACCTTGCCGCCCCCGTACAGCGCGCCCCAGAAGTTACCGTCCGTATCGATCGTGAGGCCGTCGTGCGGTGCGCCGCGGGTGAACACATTCACATCCGTGATGTCGCCGTTCGCGCTGTACGCACCCGTGTAGATCGTGCCGACACTTGTGTCTGTAAAGAAGATGCGACGACCGTCCAGGGACCATTCCAGCCCGTTCGCGACACCGATACCGCCCCGGAGCAGACGCACGTCCCCATCACCGGAAACCGAGTAGAACGCGCCGACCGGATCGTCATTGAAAAGGTTCATCGACCCAGTGATCCACCGGCCCGCTGGATCAACCTTTCCTTCATTGAGCCGGAGGCCAAGGCGACTGTGATGGATCTCTGCGACTGTTCGGATCAAGTGACCCGAGGAATCCGTCACGACGATTCGATCTTCGAGCGACACGATGAAACCCGGGCGTCCTCCTATTTCTGCAACGGAAAATGAGGCCACAGGCGGGGGCAGCGTGATCGTGTCGTCAGCCGAGCCGTCCGCGGGCATGCACAGCGGACTTCGGTGGATGAGCCCCGCAGTGATGTCGCACCAGAGCATTGCGGGATGGTCCCCACGAGCATCCCAGATGAGGCTTTCCCCCAGGATCGCGCCGGTGCTCCTGAATACCCCCGGGTCTCCAACGGCATTGCGCACTTGAATACCACAACATTGTTGAGCGGCGATGTCAAGGAATAGAAAATTGTTGAGTGCGCGGCGTACGGTGAAGTCATGGATCTTGGTATCAAGGGAAAAATAGCGCTCGTCTCCGGCGGTGACTCGGGGATCGGCTGGCACACCGCTCACCGGCTACTTGCCGAAGGCGTCACGGTAGTCATCACCGATCAGTACCAGGACAAACTGGATGCGGCGGCCGAGCAGCTGAACGCGAAACCGAATCAGCTGTACGCATTCACTGCCGATATCACCAGTGTCGACTCGATCGCGACCCTTCGAGACAGGGTGCTTGACGCGGTCGGCGACATCGATATCTTGGTGCAGTCAGCAGGTATTACCGGCGCCCAAGGCCTCTTCCATGAGCTGACGGACGAGGGCTGGATGGAAACGCTCCTCGTCGACCTGATGGGCCCGGTGCGGCTCGTCAGCGCCTTCCTGCCGTCGCTTCGCAAAGGCGGCTGGGGCCGGCTCGTGTTTCTGGCGTCCGAGGACGGGGTGCAACCATACGACGACGAACTGCCGTACTGCTCGGCGAAAGCCGGCGTCCTCGCGCTTGCCAAAGGCTTGTCTCGCAGCTACGCCATGGAAGGGTTGCTGGTCAACTGTGTGTCACCGGCGTTCATCCATACCCCGATGACGGACGCGATGATGAAGAAGCGGGCACACAAGCTTGGCATTTCGATTCCGGATGCGATCACCACCTTCCTCGATGAAAAGCGCCCATCCATAGAGCTAAAGCGCCGCGGCACACCGGACGAAGTGGCTAGCGTGGTCGCGTTCCTTTGCTCAGATCTCGCTAGCTTCGTCAACGGAGCGAACTACCGCGTCGACTCCGGCTCTGTAGCCACGATCTAAAGCCCCGCCCCACGAAAGGAACATCATGGCGACCGACCAATACTCCCTCACGGATCCGCGCACACGTTACCCCTCCATTTCTCCACCCATCCAGCAACAGCCAGAGCCGGGCATCCAAGCGAACATGGACCCGGTGCCAGACCTCGGAGAGACAAGTTACCGCGGCTCTGGGCGGCTCACCGGACGCAAGGCGCTCATCACTGGTGGAGACTCCGGAATCGGCGGTGCAGTCGCCATCGCATTCGCCCGGGAGGGCGCCGATGTTGCGATCTCCTATCTGCCGGAAGAGGAAGAAGATGCTCGCCACATCGTCGGCCTGATCAAAGAGGCCGGCCGTACTGCTGTCGCATTCCCTGGTGACCTAAAAGACAAAAATTACTGCCGTGAACTGGTCGAAGCTGCCGTCACCGGGCTGGGTGGCCTGGACATCGTCGTGAGTAACGCCGGAAAACAGGTCTTCGTCGAAAAACTGGAAGACATCAGTGACGAGCAATTCGAGGACACCATGCGCACGAATGTGTTCGCGATGTTCTGGATCATTAAGGCAGCCGTACCGCATCTGAAGCCCGGCTCGACCATCATCGCCACGGCATCCTTGGAGGCCTACCACCAGCTACCGTTCCTTCTCGACTATGCGACCACGAAAGGCGCCATCAACAACTTTTCAAAGGCGCTCGCTCAGCAACTCGCGCCCCGCGGCATCCGCGTCAACGCAGTGGCTCCCGGCCCCACCTGGACGGCGTTACAAGTGACGCAGGGGTATCCGCCCGAGAAACTGCCCGAGTACGGCAAGGACAACCCACTCGGCCGCTCCGGACAACCAGCCGAACTCGCGCCCGCCTATGTATTCCTCGCCTCCGGAGAGTCCAGTTTCGTCATCGGAGAAACACTCAACGTCAACGGAGGAATGCCGACACCCTAGAAAGTATCGGGCGCAGCGGTTCAATCGGGGATAGATCAGCTAATCAGCCGCGTATCTACGTCAGCTTCGGCTCTCGAAAACGAGACCCACGACTGATGAGCGTTCAGATCCTGCGAGGAACACCCTGCTACTAGAGGTCAGAAGCGGGTCGTCCACAGATCCGATGGTCTGGCAGCGGCAGCTTTTCAGTGAGGTTCGACTAGGGCCGACGCTGCGCGGGATCGTTTCCGGCAGGAGGTGCTTCACGAAGGCGTTGGGGACCAAACCGAACCAGGTCAGGAGGCCGAATCCGCCGGCGCACACGACCCACGACGCAGCGGCGACGGCGGCCGGAATCCAGGGAAAGAGGCTTTGGCCGGGCCTTGTCATCCCCCGAGCCTAGGTCACCGCCGAGCAGGCATCGCTCTCGGCCTGGTCGACGCACCGGAACTTTCGCCTCGCCAGGTTCGGCTCGTGACTCGGCACGAGTGGTAATTCGGACACGCGATTCAGAGCCGGCGAAGTACCGGGGCAAGGTAGCAAGCTGACCTCATGGGCGACAAGGCGATCTATGTGGAGATCGAGATCAAAGCCGACGCCGACCGAGTATGGCAACTCACACAAGACCCGGCTCAGCATCCGCGCTGGGATCTCCGATTCAGCAGCATCACACCCGTCGCCGCACTACCGACCAGGGGCAACCGCTTCGTCTACCAGCGCCGCACGCTCCTCCACACGATCACGGGAACAGGTACCTCTCTAAGAGAACGACAACGACCAGACGGAACACGCACCTCGGCACTTCGATTCACGACCAGCGACAAGCTCTCGCCACTCCGGGCAGGTCGGGGCTAGTGGCGTTACCTTCCCACGGCCAACGGGACGACCTTCATCACCGGCTTCAACTATGAGCCCGGGTGGGGGCGAATGGTCGACAACCTGGTCATTGTCAGCTACGCGCTTGGTCGCTTGGGATCCCCATGGCCGTTACCACCTACAGACGCGGAAGTCTGGATGTAAGTAGACGGTGTCGACGTCCGCGCAGGCATGAGCAGGTGCCGACGTCGGCGCGGATGATTCGGGGCTACTCCCCTTGTCTGCCGATGAAGTCAGCCATGCCGGGCACGGTGAATGCGACGAAACCGCGTTCTGGTGTGTAGATGTGACCGCTCCGGATCAAGTCTCGGCGATTGACGGAGAGGTCCGTGGTGCGCTTCTTCCGCAACCGGGTCACGAGTTCGGCCATTGATGAGGAGGCATCATCGTCGATGGCCATTGCGGACATGAAGGCCCGCTGAGTCGGGGTAGCCCGCTCCCACCTCGATTGATAGAGACCTTGTTCCACTTCACTTCGCGCTGACTCGATCCCGATTTGGGCGTCCTGCAGAGAAATGGTGTCCGTGGCCCTGACAGCCCAAACATGACTGCCACAGGCTTGGATGAAATATGGGTATCCCCCCGTAGCTGTCACCGCGGCATCCAGGGCGTCAGGCTCCCAGTCGACTCCGTTGAAACGTGCCGGGGCAGTGAGGGCGTCAGACGTCGCGGCAGTGTCGAGCAAACCGATCTGACGATAGTCGTAGAGGCGCTCCACGTAGCTAGTCGCGTCAGCGAGCACGGCAGGCAGGGAAGGTAACCCCGCGCCGACGAAAATGACCGGGACGGGGAAGACGTCTTGACCGAGGTTATGCAGGGCGACATTGAGAGCAACGAGATCCTCGGATGAGGCTTCTTGGAGTTCATCGACGGCCAGAACGATAACCGTGTTGGCCTCACGCGCAGCAAGCCCAATGGTCTCCAATAGCTCCTGGAGATCGACAGCGAGATCGCCGCTGTCGGCTACGCCGCGCTCCGGTTCAACGTCGACAGTGAAGGAGTAGGTCCCTGACGGGTCGACACGCACTT
The DNA here is from genome assembly GCF_002929655.1 of Cryobacterium sp. M23. NCBI lineage: Bacteria > Bacillati > Actinomycetota > Actinomycetes > Micrococcales > Microbacteriaceae > Cryobacterium > Cryobacterium sp. M23. Next base: position 25,724 of record NZ_PJJV01000045.1, on the reverse strand, counting down.
GGAATGAACGAAGCACGCGGGCGGCCTTGGACCAAAGCGCTTTGGCACAATCAGAGCTTGAGAGGACTCGTCGAAGTGCGAGGTGGAGCTCTTTAGCCAGCGCGACGGCCAGGGGCTTGCTGCTCGATGCCTCGACTTTGATGAAGATCAACTTCAGCTCAGCCGCGTCGCGTCCGAGCTGATTGAGCAACACGGTCTTCCCTACTCCGCGGAGCCCGGAGAGGATCCAAGGCCGTTCCCCCTCCCCTGTTTCCCGTGCCTGGTACAGCCGTGTGCGGAATTCACTCATTAAGTCGGAGCGGCCTGCCAGAACTGGTGGCACCCGCCCTGCGCCTGGCTTGAAAGGATTCGTCGAAAGCTCCATAAATAGAACAATATAGCCCCGAGTAAACAGATTGTTTACTCGATCGTATAAGCCTTTATAAAAGAGCGGTGATATCGCTTTGCTTCACGAATGCGCGGCCCGCGCTGTCGCAATTCGCGCACCAGATCGCGAAGCTGTTTCGGTCGGGCTATCGGTCACCCAGTGCAGCGAGGGCTCCTCGCGCTGTCATCGCGTGGATGTGTGCGCTCAAGGTCCGTCTTGCGGGCATGCCAGCCAGGAGTTGGATCCGGTTCGATCCGTAGGATTACCCTCATGCCCCCGAACGCTGAACTCGCAGTGCCGACGGCCGAAGACCTTGAGCTCGTTGAGCTCGCAAGAGAGGTCATTGACGCGAACACGGATGCCGGGCCGGATGAAGATGGTGCGCACACGATGGGCGCGGCAGTTCGAGACGCCGACGGCCGCATGTTCGCTGGGATGAATTTGTTCCATTTCACCGGTGGTCCGTGCGCTGAGCTGGTTGCACTTGGCGCGGCGCGCGCACAGGGCGGGCGAGAAATCACGACAATCGTCGCTGTTGGCAATCACGGGTGCGGTGTTGTCGGCCCGTGCGGGCGTGACAGGCAGGTCCTTTTCGATTACTACCCAGGCATCAGGGTGCTGCTCCCGACTGCCGAAGGAGTTCGGGTCGCCACCATTGAGGCCCTGATGCCGTTTGCCGCGGCGTGGACTCTGGAGGGTGGCACTCGGCAGTTCGACGAGGAGCGTTTTCGCTGATGTCGATGGGAATTGGATGAGGATCGATAGTGAGAAACTAGCTAGGTGAAGCTGACACGCAGGCAAAAGTGGGGTGCTCTCTTCGTGTTCGTCGGGATTGCACTCTCCCTCACTGGTTGCAGCACCGAGTACCACGGCTACGACAGTGGGATCGATGGCACGCTGTGGAGACAGATCGTCATCCTACCAGCCGTCAGTAAACGAACCGGGTGGCTACCTCGACTCACTGCAGGGTGAGCGATGGAATGGTTCGGTTGCATCAACATCCGATCTCGATCTTCGGAAGGGCGGTGTGGTCCTCTATGACATCTCCTCGACGGATTCTGCTGCAAAGCTTTCGGTATTCATTGCGCCCGGACCTCGACCCGATGTTCCAACGGATGATGGTCAGCACTACAACGGCCCAAGCCAGGTATTCACGTGTTACCGGGTGGAAGCCACCTTCTCCTCGGTAGTGGCGCCTTCTGTGGGTCGGGTCACGTTTGATGACTGCTCGGCGGCCCTCGTCGAACTGATGCCTGAAGGTGCAGTCTTCGCGAGTGGTGAGGTCTTTGATGGCTGAACGCGTGAGCGCATCTATGCCACGCCCGTAAACCGTTCGGCCTGCGGGTAGGTCCTGCTGGAGCGGGAGGATCGAACGGTGCGACGTCTTTCCAGTCTCGAGGACCACTTCCGGGTCACTGAGATCGAGCGAGCCGCCGGCGAGTTGTTCCGCAACATCAACATGGCGATAGTCGCCGATGATCAAGCGATCAGCAGGCAGGATTTCCAGCGCTTCGTCACGGACCATGGGGCGTTTGTGTGGCTGGTCGACGGTGTGACCGTCGCCTACTTACTCCTCAAGCAGCTTGACGGAGCTGCTCATATCGAGCAGGTCACGGTCCACCCAGAGCACGCGCGTCAGGGTATCGGAGCGCAACTGATTGTCGTGGCTGACTCTTGGGCCTGTGAACGCGAACTCCCCGCTGTGACGCTGACCACATTCCGAGACGTTCCGTGGAACGCGCCATACTACGAGCGCCTCGGCTTCCGTGCCTTCTGGCCACGTGACTGGGGCCCGGCGATGGGCGCTCGAATGGATACAGAAGCTGCGCGAGGGCTCGAAGCCTGGCCGCGCGTGGCGATGATCCGACCCGTGAGCAAAGTCAGCACGGCAGAAGCTGTCGTTCACGGATAATCGCCCGCAAATCGTTCCCAACCGCCACTCCCCGAGATGTCGAAACTTCGGCGAGTTGGTGTCGAAACTGCGTCCGTCGAGGTCCGGCTTGCGGACAACGTGAATGTGGGGTGGCGTTTGTTAGGAGCTGGCAGCTTTATGGATTCGTTGAAGGAGCACTGCGAGGTTCGCCTGCTCCTCGACGCTGAGTGCCGCGATGATCGCATGCTCGGTTTCGAGGTGGTCGGGCAATGCCGCCTCAATGAGTTCGCGTCCGGAATCGGTGAGCGCGACGAGCGTGCCGCGACCGTCATTCGGGTTTGCCTCCCGACTGACTAACCCGCGCGTTTCAAGCTTGTTCAGCCGCTGGGCGACCGCGCTCGTGGAAATCATAGCGTCACGCGCCAGCTCTATCGGGGCAATCCGATAGGGGGCACCACTTCGCAGCAGCGTGGCGAGCACATCGAATGATGCGGAGTCCAGAGCATGCCGAGCGAATGTCTTGGCCAGGCGCGATTCGACAGCGACTGCTGCGCGAGTCAACCGACCGATGACCGCCATCGGCGAGACATCGAGATCGGGTTTCTCGGAATGCCACTGGTCAAGGATTCGATCCACATGGTTCGCCATGCGTCCAGACTAGCAATTGCTAAGCACTTAGGTATTATGACTAAGTGCTTAGCAATCGAGTCCTCCTGTTGGTGACCACGGCCGTGGCCCCCGCATTGTGGGGAACCACATACCTGACGACCACGTTGTACCTTCCGGAGGACCGGCCGTTGCTCGCGGCAACGTTGCGCGCGCTTCCTGCCGGAGCCCTACTCCTGCTGCTGTGCCGTCGGCTGCCGCGCGGCGAATGGTGGTGGAAGTCCTGGGTACTCGGCGTCCTCAATATTGGCGCGTTCTTTGCGTTGCTCTTCATTGCCGCCTACCGGCTGCCCGGCGGTGTGGCCGCCGTCGTGGGCGGGCTTCAGCCTCTCGTCGTCGCGGTCTTGGCGACCCGTGTTCTCAACGAGAAGCTGACCTGGCGCGTGGCAGCGGCCGGCATGACCGGAGTGTTCGGCGTGTCTCTCATCGTGCTTCAGGCGCAAGCACGCCTCGACACTATCGGCGTCCTGGCCGCCGTCACCGGCACTCTATCCATGGCATCCGGGATCGTGCTTTCCAAGAAGTGGGGGCAGCCGGTACCCCCGCTGACCACAACCGCATGGCAGCTCCTCACGGGAGGACTCACCCTTCTGGTCATCCTGCTGGTGATCGAGGGTCTCCCTACCGCGCCGCTAACAGCACAAAACATCATGGGGTATGGCTATCTGTCCGGGGTCGGAACCGCGTTCGCTTATGTCCTGTGGTTCCGCGGCGTCGCACGCCTTCCCGCGAGCACTCCAGCTTTCCTCGGCTTGCTCAGCCCGGTCGTGGCCTTACTCCTCGGTTTGACGATCGGAGGAGAGGTCCTCGCCCCACTGCAAACTGCAGGAATCTTCATCGTCCTGGTTTCGATCGCAGCTGCCCTCTCCAAAGCCGCGAAACCTCGCCGCGTTGAGGGCAGTACCCGTGAAGGAACCCGCCGGTGCGACATGAGCTTGTTACGGTCAGTCCTGCAGCGTGAGAGAGCAGGACGCACGCGGTAACCGTTGGACGTTCCACTTCCGGCGGCGGAGTCCTGCAGCTATAGAGTCTGAACGTGATTATCTGGCTCAACGGACCGTTCGGCGGCGGCAAGACGACTGTCGCTCAAGAGCTTTGTGAACGTGATGAGTCCTTCGTTCTCTTCGATACCGAGGCAGTCGGGCAGATGCTGCGTCACGCGCTTGACGTCAGGCGCCCGGTCAATGACTTTCAGGACTGGCCGGCCTGGCGCACCCTGGTCGTCGCCACTGCAATCGAGTTGGTAGCCGACCTTGAGTGCGATCTCGTGATCCCACAATCCGTGTTCGCTCACGCCTACTGGAACGAGCTGACCACCGGATTCGCTTCCGCGGAATTGGCAATGCGCGCATTCACCCTCCTGGTTCACCCCGAGGAACACGAACGACGAATCCTTCAGGACGTGAATGAGTCCGACGCGGTGGACTGGCGTCTCTCAAGGATCCCGGACTTTGAGAGAGCCTTGCCTTGGCTTGAAGGAGAAACCACTGCTATCGACACAACCAGTCGCACGCCAGCCGAAGTCGCATCCTTCATCCGCGAGGAATTGGCCACCACGCGACCTTGAGTCGCAGGAACCAGACAAGTCGGCCGCTCAGGGTTGCTCCAAGAAACACGTCCGGGCGATGGGCTCCGTTCGAGGCTCCGGGATCGCGATTCTGAAGGGACGAGCTGTCGATCCGTTTCAAAGTCGCTGCAGGCTGGCTGTGGTAGGGTGCTGTCATCATGTTCAGCCCGCTCGCCTCATGGCTCGGGCTGATTTTCTTTAACCAGGAGACTCGTGGCTGAGTACATCAAGAAGTGGCTGTCGCTTGAAGACCAGATGGCCAAACTCGCGTCTCGCGGCGTCGAGGTGCGAGACCCAGAGAGCTGCCGGCAGATACTCCAAGCCGTTGGCTATTACCGCCTCACTGGCTATCTCTACCCGCTTCGCGAATCTGAAGCGTTCGTGGATGATGAAGGCCGACGACGGGTCCGCATCCTCAACCACTATCGCTCTGGTACCTCGGTCGAATATGCCGCCACACTCATAGATTCTGATCGTCGCCTGCGGCTGCTCGTCCTTGACGGCATCGAACGAATCGAAATATCTTTTCGCATGCAGGTGGATCGAGCGCATCAATGCGCGGCAGGCAGAGTCTGACGAAGCATTCGTTGCGCACTTTCGCGAAAAGTACGACGACGAAATGCCCATCTGGGCACTGACCGAAATCTTGGAGCTGGGGCAACTTGGGCGACTCTACTCAGGATTGAACAATTCGATCGCGACCGAAATCGCAACTGCCTACGGGGCACCATCAAAAAGAGTAATGAGCAGCTGGATCTCAAGCTTGAACTACGTCCGGGACGTCTCAGCGCACCATGCACGCCTCTTCAACCGCAAGCTCGTCAGCGCACCAGCACGCCCCACCCACGGACAGGTTCCTCTTCTGGGTCATCTCAAGCAGGCAACGACCGCGAAGCAGGTGTTTGGCCTGTACAACGCCCTCGCGGTAATGGCATACCTATTGCGTTCGATTGACCCGGATAGCGGATGGCCCGCCCGCGTAGTCGAGCTCATTCAGGCCTTCCCCGATTCTGATTATCTGACTGCGGAGTCAATGGGCGCGCCCCCAGGCTGGTCGAAACTCGAGCTCTGGTCCTCACAATAGTTGGCGCACGTTCCTTCCCATTCGGCGCTCCCGGAGGCTTGTGGCACCGGATGACCGCGCAGGGCAACCCGCTGAGCGCTCCCTACCAAGCCTCCATCAACTCACCAAACACAGGCGCCAACGTGTTGATCGTCGCAGCCGCTGAGAAGACGTCATCAACTCGGCGGTAGTTTCGCCCTTCAGGGTTCCTCGGCTGGCCTGGCGAGTAACGCAGGCTCTCCCCCATCTTGATTCCGTCCCGTGATTGCTCGGCCCCTCAGGACATCAATTGAAATCCGTGCCGTGGGGATAAAGTAGGGGCCACCGATGATCGCCTGGCTTCACGCCCTCGTGTGAACGGTCGAGGGCGTGGGAGGCAACCGATGGGCACCTTCCTCAGCACGTTTCTCTCCGATTCCTCGGAACTTCCGGAGCTAGCCGATCGTGTTCGTTCGTCCGGGCCGGTGCCGCTTTCGTCGCCATTGCTTGTCGGGGATCTTGCCGCGGACAGCATCGCGGCGACCAAGCTCATGGCCTCGTTGCTGCACCTTGTCCGCATGGGAGTGCGGGATCCGAAGGCGAGCGAAGTTCCGCAGGTGAGCATTGCGCCGCAACTCGTCGCCGGCGCCTACCGGAGTGACCAACTGTTCCGGTGGAACGGGAACCCCGCGCCAGCGTGGGCGCCCCTGTCCGGATTCTTCGCCTCGAGCGACGGCTGGGTTCGCACTCACGCCAACTACCCCCACCACGAAGCGGCTTTGCGCTCACTTCTGAGATTGGATGGCTCCGCCACCGCCGAGGCTGTCGCTCGCGCAATTTCGCGCCGCAGCGCCCTCGATCTGGAGGATGAAGCATCAGATTCTGGTGCGGTCATCAGCGCGGTTCGCAGCCCGAGCAGTTGGAGAGGACATCCTCAAGCCCAATCCCTGAAAGCAGCTCCGTTCATCAGCCTGGTGCAGCAGGCAGGAGACTCGGGCTTCCATAGCCTGAGGTCGGCCGACAGACACGCGCCCCTGGAGGGCGTTCGGGTACTCGACTTGACCCGCGTCATAGCCGGGCCGGTGGCCACTCGCAGCCTCGCGTTCTTCGGGGCAGATGTCTTGCGCATCGACAGCCCTGGCATGCCGGAACTCCCCTGGCAGAGCCTCGATACCGGGCAAGGGAAGCGTTCCGCGCTCCTTGATTTCCGCTACAAACCGGATCGAGACTGCCTCGAACAGCTACTGACGGACGCCGACGTTGTTGTCACGGGATACAGGCCGAACAGCCTCGACCGGTTCGGCCTCTCGCCGGTCGAACTCCACGACCGCCATCCGGGGCTGGTCATCGGCCGGGTGAGCGCGTGGGGGCAAAGCGGACCTTGGGCCGAGAGCCGTGGATTCGACAGTATCGTCCAGGCAGCCAGCGGCATCGCCCAGATTCACGCAGACGGCACCGGCAGACCAGGCGCCTTGCCAGCCCAAGCTCTGGATCACTCCGCCGGGTACCTACTTGCCGCCGGGATCATGTCAGCACTTCGACGTCGACACCTCGACGGGCACGGGTGGACCGTCGACATTTCACTGGCCCGGGTCGCTCAAGAGCTACTCGCCCAGCCTCATTCCCCGCCGACCGAAGCCGGCCCATACGAGATCCAAACCGTGAACGCAGAAACGCCAGAAGGAACCGTCACCTGTGCCGCACCCGCGATCAGCATCAGCGGCGGCCTGGATCGCTACAGGTGGATCGGCCGCCCGTGGGGAGCGGACCAGCCGGAATGGGGCGAGCCACGATCCGCGAGCGTCCAGCGATAGGTCCCACCCGGAAGGTGCGCCATCGGCAGGTGCAGCATGGCGAAAGCCGCCCGCTGAGGGTTCCCTTCTGACAGTGACCAGGTGGGGCCACTACTTCTTCGAGAGGAGCTTCGCACCGTCTGACCGAAGCTCCCCCGCCGGTGAGACATGGCGGTACAGCGTCTGCCGGGTGATCCCGAGCTCCTTGCAGAGGTCGGGGCCTTCGTTTCCTTCTGACCCATCGCGGCCATGGCCAAGCGGACCTTGGCCGGCGTCATCTTGAACGGCCGCCCGCCCGTCCTCCCCCGTGCTCGAGCTGCGGCAAGCCCGGCGACAGTGCGCTCAGAGATGAGCGCCCGCTCGAACTCGGAGAGAGCAGCAAAGATTCCGAAGACGAGCTTCCCAGGTGCCGTCGTGGTGTCGATCGCTGCGCCTTCTCCGGTGAGCACCTTGAGGCCGATGCCACGGTCGGTGAGGTCATGCACCGTATTGACCAGATGACGCAGGTCTCGGCCGAGCCGGTCCAGCTTCCAAACCAGGAGCGTGTCACCATGACGCAGCGCCTTCAAGCAGGCCGCCAGGTGTGGCCGTCCGTCCTTCTTGCCGGATGCCTGGTCCTCGTAGAGATCCCCTGCAGCGACGCCGGCGGCCAGGAGCGCGTCTCGTTGTAGATCAGTGCTCTGCGAACCATCAGCTTTTGACACGCGCATGTAGCCGACGAGCATGCTCGACTCCTGTCATTTATACGTTCGATTGCGTGACAGAGGCGGCTCACCCTCGAGGAAGACAGAAACTGTCACACAACCCGTCATCCAGCCTCCGTATCGCAAACAACGCAGAAACAGTCCAAAGTGATGGCTACAGGAGGGCCACCCATGTCACCTTCCGAACCCGGTATTGTGCTATCGCTTGATGACCCATTGAGCTGAGTTCGCAGACTCAACAGCGGCCTGAGTGTCTCGTATCCCCGGGGGTTTCGCGACGGTCATTCGGCCAGCGCGGCAGTTCGTCCCCGAGCCGATCCGGAATGGCGGGCAGCTCTTGCCACCGATGATGGGTCCTGGCGGTGGAGCAGTTGGAGGCTCGAGCTAGGTGTTGGTCCCACCGACGTTGTGAGCACGGTCGGTGCGAACAACACCTAGCCCTCGGTAGGGGCTTGGTCTTCTAGATGCTGCGGTGGTCGCGTACCGCAAGTTCAAGGGCCTCGAGGCCGGGCGCGAGGGCGGCGTCCACCGCCATCGCATCGGTGATGTTAAGTTGCTGCATCTCGCGGCGACCCTCCGGTGCGGTGTTGATTTCATGTTCGCCAGCCTCGAGCGCAGCGATGAGGTCGGTGATGACGTCGTCGAGCGGTCGACGTCCCCACCCGAGCTCGGCACCGGCGGTCTGTGAGGTCATCATCGCCGTGTCGGTCGCGCCGGGATAGACGGTTGCCACATGCACACCCGTTCCGATCAACTCTCGGCGAAGCGACTCGCCAAACTGCGAAATACCCGCTTTCGATGCCGCATAGATCGAGTAGAACGGCATACCGACAAGCGCAATCCCGCTTGAGATGTTCACAAGGATGCTGCCGCGTTCTTTCCCGCTCTGCCGAAGCGCGGGAAGCAGGGTCTTGGTCAACAGAATCGGAGCAGTGAGATTCAGATCGATCATCGAGTGGACATCCGCATCGCTTGTCAATTCGAGCCTGCCCGCGCGCACATTCCCGGCGTTATTGACAAGAAGATCAACGATGCTCCACGACGAGACCAAGTGCGCGATCCGCTCAACAGCGCCAGGCTGAGTTAGGTCTTCAACCAGGACCTCAGTGGTTCCGCCTTCAGCGGCCACGAGCCGCGCAGTTTCTGCGAGAGTATCCAACTGCCGACCGACGAGCAGCAGATGACCACCACGGCGACCAAATTCGAGGGCGAGTGCCCGACCAATGCCCTGCCCCGCGCCCGTGATGATTCCGTGCCTATTGGTGAGGTCCAACTTACTGAGATCCATGGACTGGCTTCTTTCCGTTGATTGTGACTGGCTGACGGCAGCGGGTATCTCCGACTATTCTCAGACGTACTTCCACCACAACCAGACACCACCGTGCTTTATTCACGATCCAGCGACCGCTTATCCCAATGTCACCGAGGCAACCTGCAGAGTCTCGTTGCTGATCTGACCGAGGCAACCGATAGACAGCCATTGCTCCGGCGGCCGCGTCTTTGGTTGGGGGTCTGACCAGTAATGGAACGGTATTGAGGCTAAGTCCGCGATGCTCGGCCGCAGCCCCACCGTCTCATATCCCATGGGTGGTTACAAGACATCAGGGTTGCGCGACACCCATATCCTTCACGGGATGCCGCGGGAAATCTCGCACTGTTCTGGTGGAGACTTGGCGGCACCGCAGCCAGCCCTAAGGGAGAATGGCGGCCCAAGTTAGCCCCTCGGATGTGGTTCGCTGGCGCAGCTCAAGCCAAGATAGCGGCGACGACGCAGCGGCATCGAGGTCGCGGTCGATTGCGGATAAGGCCGTCTGCACGAACTCGGACCTCAGGACTGCAGAATCAGGGCCTCTGTCGTTTACGTCAGCGTTCGGCTTGGTCCGCCAGAAAGCGTAATCGGCCACTTCATACATCTGCAGGGCTGCCCAAACAGCGTGCTGGGCGTCGTCCTTACGCCAGGTGCTGATTGTGTAGGCCACGGCGGCTGCAGCGTTCTGGGCGTACCCCGACTCCAGAACCCAGCCGTCATCATCTTCATCGGGAACCATCGTCGACGCCTCAGCCTCCATCTGCTGCATGTCGTCCGCCTGCCCAGACGCAAGATCCCACGCGCCCGCGAGGATCAGCGCCAACCGTTGGGATTGTGCAGGATGGTTAACCACACGTGCATAGCGCTCGAAGAGAGGAAACAGCCGCTGGGCGCAGGCTGCGGCGAACGCGGTTTTTGCCCGGCGGTCCAACGGCTCCAACCGCGCCAACACGGCACGCTCGTCATAGGTTCGCATCAACTTCACCAGTTCTACCGACGAGCATGTCGTGGTCGCTGTTCCCCCGGTAGCGACAAACCTAGTCGTTAGACCGCACAACACGCCCCGCCAGCAGAGGCATCTCTTATCCCCAGGGATTCGAGCGTCTACCCACCGCTCGTCGCGACTCCATGAAATGATCCCTGCGTCTCGTATCTCATGGATTATGAGACGAATAGGTTGCGAGACGGCTTGCGCAGCCCGGAAGCCCGTTGCGACACGCAAACGCCTTGGCTAGCGGTTCGGAACCGAATCGGTCATTGAGGATCAGGTTTGCAACTTTTAAGCGCTAGTCAATGCGTCCCCTCAGTGGAACGACCGCCCATCAGACACTGTGGCGGTCCTGCCCCGCACGTCGTCCAGACGTCTAGTCTGGCAATGTGACGATGCGGCAGGGCGCTCGGAGTGGAGAGATTCACGCCGAGGACGTGGCTCAAGGGCTCGCGGAGGGATCCCCCGGAGAAATCACTTGGCAGCCCTCAACGTCTGCACTCAGCGCCAGCCGAAGTATCTGTCTTCGCTGTTCCCGCGAGGAACCGGGACCTTGACCCATGCACACCCAATCAATCGTGGGCGGGATGACCATCACCTTCGAATCCCTCGCGCTGCCCTCCCCACCCGGGCGATTTCACCGAACCCGGATCGACCTCAACCGACGCCCTCAACCTCATGCGCAGCTGGATTGCCGACCAACACCCCGTCTCGAAACCCTAGCGATATAAGACGTCTCACCGACGTGACCTGAGCTTCCTCTGTGAGTCGCAGCGATGAATGGCGCGTTTCTCGCAGCGCTTTATGGCCGATCGCCCAGTCCCGCAGGATCATCCTCAACCGGATGCAGGAGGCTGCTCAGGCGGTGCGCACGGACAGGTGCACGTTTACCACGTCTCCGAGTCCTTTGCCGAGGGTCTTTCGCAAAGCTGCCCGGATGGGCATCATGTGGGTGCCACCGCCAACGGGCAGCATAGAGGCGGCGTACTCGTGGCCGTTGACGGTGCCTTCGACTTTGACGGCTTTACCTGTGCCGAATGCCTTGGCCGAGCCTGGCATTTGGACACACAGCCATCCGCTGTTGTTGTCGGCAATGATCTGCGCCGAGAATGTTATGTCGAGGGCGGGGAAGTTGGGAGTATCTGTCATGCTCGGGCTCCTGATGGAAGGCAGTACGGGACGAGGCTGCTCATTGAGACGCTTGTTCTAGCTTTCGTGCGAATGTTGCGGCACCTTCACCTGAGAAATCTTCCTTATCGACGGGGCGCCCCGAGATGGCCATGAGAAGTGCCAACGAGGTTCCTTTGACCTCTGAGCCAGAACCGTGCTCAAACCTTGAATCGGAAGCTTGCAGACGTACTACAGCGATGAGAAGTACTCGAGCTACGCTCGCCACATGCAATCTGGTTGGGTTCCCTACAAGTGGTTTTGGCGATCGGCGGGCTACTCATCGTTCTCGCCGTGCTAGCTGTGTTTCAAGGAAGCGTACTTCTCCTCGTGACCCTAGGAGCCACCGGAGTGGTCCTGATCATCCTTGGCTACGTTGAACGGCAGCACGGCGCTCCGCCAATCCGATCGCGCAAAAGTGACACGGTTCGACTGTGCCACTCAAGATCGGATTCCTTATCTGTCTCGTATCCGAGCTGTGCCGAAACCCGTCTGTTAGGACACAAATCGATTAGGAGACAGTGCGGCAACATAAGCGTGTGCTCTCATGTCCACCCCTCGCTGGCCACCCTTAGTGGCTCGGCTGAGGGTGCATGACGATCTTGCCGACGTGCCCCCTGCGGGCAAGTTCTTCTTGCGCTTGAGCGGCTTGGTCCAGTGGGAAGGTCGCGGCGATGATGGGTTGGATCTCGGACCGCCGAGCCATGTCCATGAGGAGATCGAAATGTTTGGGCGTGTGCATCGCGGAGCCGATTACCTGCGCGTTGTGCAGATAGAGACGGCGCACGTCGAAGGTCACAGCGTACCCGCCGAGCGCACCGGCGATAACCCATCGGCCACCTTCGCGCAGCAGCGGCAGCCCCTCACCCACCAGCTCACCAGCGACGACATCGAGTGCCACCTCGATACCCTCCGGGGCGGCAGCGCGGACCTGCTCGGCAACGTCTCCCGCGCGGTCGACAACTTCGTGTGCGCCCGCCTCGCGCACCGCATCGATCTTGGATCCGCTGCTGATGGCGACCACCCTCGCGCCTCGCGCGCGGGCGATCTGCACCAGCGCAATACCGACACCGCCGGACGCTCCCGAGACCAGCACGGTCTCTTTCTCTTGCAGTCTGCCCCGCTCGATCATGCCCAGCGCAGTGCCGTAGGCGGTCGGCAACGCGGCGAGCTGATCGTCGGTGAGCAGGGATTCAGTCACGTCGTGCACACGTTTCGCCGGCGCGGTTACGTACTCGGCGTAACCACCGTCGCGTTCGCTCCCCATCAGGCCCACCGGATTCGCGTTGGGCTCTTCCGCGTCGTAGATCGCTGGGTCGACGACCACTCGCAGGCCCACGAGACCCTCGTCCACATCGGCACCAACGGCAACGACGCGGCCAGCGACATCGGCGCCCTGGATGCGCGGGAAGTCGAGCGGACCGCGCCAGCCCGATAGCGCCTTTGGGTCTTCCGGACGACCATATGCCCCCGCTCGAGTCCACAGGTCGGTGTTGTTCAGCGCCACGGCGCTGACTTGGACCAGCACTTCTCCTGACTTCGGAGCAGGCACGGCCACCTCTGTCAGCTCAAGAACCTCCGGCCCTCCATGTTCTGCGATCCGGACGGCGCGCATAGTCTTGGAAACACTCATCGTCTAATCTCCTTATCGGTACACTGATCTGTGAAGACAACCTAGTGCACACCGATCGGTGAAGGTGTGTCCGATGCGGGAAGCAAAGCACTTGACGGCTGCTGGTCATCGCGTCCTGGCGGCTGCTGGCGAGCTGTTCTACAACCGCGGGATTACAGCGGTCGGTGTAGATCTGATCGCCGAACGCTCAGGTGTGACGAAGCGGACCCTGTACAACCAGTTCGGCTCGAAAGACCACCTCGTGGCGACCTACCTCGAGGAACGTGACCAGCGCTGGCGATCACTTGTCCGCACCACGGTCGATACCTGCGACTCTCCGGTCGAGGCCGTCACTGCGCCCTTCGATGCGCTGTGCACCTGGAGTGAGACCAACACCCGCGGATGTGCATTCATCAATGCACTGGCCGAACTCCCAAACCCTTCCCATCCCGCGCACGGAGTCGCCTCGAATCAGAAGCTCTGGCTGTTGAACTTGTTCAAGGAACTCGCCACTGCGGCGGGCTGCTCCACTCCCACCGCGCTCGCCACGCAGCTCCTCGTACTGCATGAGGGTGCTCTCGCCACGCAACCGCTTCCGCTCGACACCCTCGCGGGAAGCGCTGACCTGGCGCGAGCGCTAGTTCACGCCAGCATTCCACCTCACCAATAAGCGGAGCTAGCCGAAACACGCGTGCACGGCCTCGGCCCGACCGCCCGGTGTAGGACCGGAAACGCCCACCACGACACGAAGCGATACAGAACTTGTCGATGTTCGAGGTCGCCTGCACGGATCTCCTTCGCCGATGCGCGGGTCGTGCACGTGAGTGTGAGCGTCCGGCTGCTCAAGGCCGCCTGTAGCTTCGTCGTGTTGAACTTCCGCAGCCGACGCCGCGCGGCGATTGAGGGCGATCAGGCTTCGGCGCGGAGGTATGCGTAGACGGTTTCGCTAAGGATCCCGTAGTCACGCGCGAGGGCCACCTTCGGAACGCCGGTCGCGGCTTTTTCTCGGAGTTCGGCGGCCCTGGTGGCGTCGAGCGAGGGATGTGAGTCGCAGCGATGAATGGCGCGTTTCTCGCAGCGCTTTATGGCCGATCGCCCGGTCCCGCAGGATCATCCTCAACCGGATGCAGGAGGCTGCTCAGGCGGTGCGCACGGACAGGTGCACGTTTACCACGTCTCCGAGTCCTTTGCCGAGGGTCTTTCGCAAAGCTGCCCGGATGGGCATCATGTGGGTGCCACCGCCAACGGGCAGCATAGAGGCGGCGTACTCGTGGCCGTTGACGGTGCCTTCGACTTTGACGGCTTTACCTGTGCCGAATGCCTTGGCCGAGCCTGGCATTTGGACACACAGCCATCCGCTGTTGTTGTCGGCAATGATCTGCGCCGAGAATGTTATGTCGAGGGCGGGGAAGTTGGGAGTATCTGTCATGCTCGGGCTCCTGATGGAAGGCAGTACGGGACGAGGCTGCTCATTGAGACGCTTGTTCTAGCTTTCGTGCGAATGTTGCGGCACCTTCACCTGAGAAATCTTCCTTATCGACGGGGCGCCACGAGATGGCCATGAGAAGTGCCAACGAGGTTCCTTTGACCTCTGAGCCAGAACCGTGCTCAAACCTTGAATCGGAAGCTTGCAGACGTAATCCAGCTGCGCGTTCCTTGCCACCGCCCATAGAGATGCCGGTTTTGAGTTGATAACGCAAGGCCGCGTCGATCGACTCACTCGGGTAGGAGCGCAAAAGTCCTAGGGGACGCCGAATGTCCTCACCATGCACGATTACTTCGATGAGTCGAGTTGCTAGAGCAGCAGGCGGCGTCTTGGTTGCTTCGCGTATGCGGCGGAACTCAGTCAGGGTCGCTTCCGGGGTCGCGGCACGTTCCCTGGTGATGCCGTTTGCGTTGTCTTTGTCGAAATCGAACTTCGCGGCGATCAGTCGACGGAGAAAGCTGAGACGAGTTGTCTTCGCGGAATCCACGAGATGAGCTACGACGTCGTGAATGTCCCAGCCGGGGCAGAGCGAGGGCTGGGCCCATTGCTCTGGGGTGAGCGATTCAAGTTCTCTAATGAGGGTTTGGCGTTCGTTGTGAACGGCTGGCCACACCGCGGCCGATGGTCGGGAAGGCATGGGGCAATATAACCACGCGATACGACCGGCTAACTAGTACCGACACGCGACAGGGACGACCAGTGGGTGTATCTCACGACGTTTGGGTCAGCGTGCGCGTTTGGACGGGATGTGAGCGTTGGTAGTTGATCGTCGTCGAAACGATGACAGACCCTATCAACCAGGACGGCGGAAATGGCAATGCTCGAAGACCGGAATGGCGGAACTCCCGCCGTTCGTGAACGACCGTCCACGAAACACGCGGCAGTCGACGTGGAGAAATCGGACCGTCGTATTCAACGGCTCGTGTCCGAGACCTATGTTTTTGCGAGGCACGTCAGAGGTACAGTTTTGTCATGGCATCTGTCGGTTACGCCCGAGTCTCCACCCGAGAGCAGAATCTCGACGCGCAAACCGACGCTCTCGAGGCGGCTGCCTGCGAGAAGGTGTTCGTCGAGCACGCCTCCGGAGTCCTCGCCAAACGGCCGGCCCTAGATGACGCCCTCGATTATCTCCGCGACGGCGACACCCTCGTCGTGACGAAACTTGACCGGCTCGGCCGGTCCGTCCGGAACTTGAAGGAGGTAGCCGACGGGCTCGAGCGGCGCGGCGTGGGCCTGAAAGCTCTCTCCCAGGGCATTGACACGACGACCCCGGGCGGGCGGCTGTTCTTCCACATGCTCGCCGCGATCGCAGAATTCGAGCACGACCTCATCGTCGAACGCACCAAAGACGGTCTCGCTGCCGCGCGTGCTCGAGGCAGGAAAGGCGGCGGTCGTTCGAAGATGACGGCGACGAAGGCGCGTCAGGCGCGAGCGATGTATGACGAGAAGACGTTCACGGTGCAGCAGATCGCCGAAACCTTCGGGGTCTCTCGCGGCACCATCTACCGTCACCTCGGTGAAGACGTCAGCCCTGCGTAGGTCGTGACCCGCAATGGCGCAGAAAACAGCCGAGATGAAACTCGCACTTCTGCGTCGACACGACGACGGCGTCCCCTGGACCCGGATCACAGCCGACTCCGGAGTGCCGGTACGCACCCTCACCCGCTGGGCGAGCAGGTATCGGGCTGATCCAAGCTCGCGCGCTCTGGAACGTCCCCGCCGAGGTGACCGGGGCATAAGACGGATTGCCCCCGGGCTGGTGGAGGTCGTGGAGGCTCTAGCCTTGCGCCGACCGGAGCCGACGGCGGCGTTCATCCATCGCCGTGTCTGTGACATCGCACACGACCGGGCCCTTGCAGCGCCGAGCTACACCACCGTCCGAACGATCATCGCCGGACTCGACCCGGGACTTCGCACCCTCGCCCAGCACGGGGATGCCGCCTACCGGGACCGGTTCGAGTTGGTGTTCCGCCGCAACGCCAGCCGCCCCAACGAGCAGTGGCAGGTCGACCACACCCTCCTCGATGTCGCCGTCCTCGACAAGACCGGCATCTCCGTCCGGCCCTGGCTGACGATCGTCCTCGATGACTACTCCCGCGCGATCGCCGGGTACACCGTCTTCATCGGCGCCCCCACGGCGGAACAGACCGCCCTTGCCCTGCATCAGGCTGTCAACAGGAAAGCGAACTCCGGCTGGCCCGTCTGCGGTCTGCCCGATGTGCTGTATAGCGACCACGGCTCGGACTTCACCTCCGCCCGCCTGGAACGCGTGTGCCTTGACACCCACATTCAGCTAATCCACTCCCGAGTCGGCGTCCCGCAGGGACGCGGAAAGATCGAACGGTTCTACGGAACCGTCACCACCGAGCTCCTCCCGCACCTGCCCGGGCACATCCCGCACGGAACCAACGGCACCTTCATCACCCCGCCCGCCCTGACCCTCCGGCAGCTCGACGAGATCCTCGAACGATTCATCGTCGACGACTACAACCATCGTCCGCACTCGGAAACCCACGAGGCACCCTCGATGCGGTGGGCTGCGTCAGGTTTCATCCCGCGAAGCCCCGCGCATCCCGAGGACCTCGATCTGCTCCTTCTTACTTACTGCGGCGGCAACCAGGAAAGTCCAACGAGACGGCATCCAGTTCGCCTCCACCCGGTACGTCTCAACCGTCCTCGCCGCCTACGTCGGGGAGCAGGTGACCGTCCGCTTCAACCCACGCGACGCAGGCGAGATCCGCGTCTACTTCGACGACGCCTTCCTCTGCCGAGCCATCGCCCCAGAACTCGCATCAGAGTCCGTCTCGTTATCGGAGCTGCAAGGTGTCCGCGCCAAGCGGCGGCGGGAGCTAAAACAGCAGCTCCGGCAGCGGCGGAGCCTTGCCGACGCTCTCCCCGGCGACACCCGCTACCTGCCCATCGACACCGAGGAGGCAGAAGCCGGCGAGGCTGAACCGGTGCTGCCATCACAGCCCGCCCCACGAAAAGGATTGCGTCTCTATGCCACCGACTGACCCCGGCCACAGCATCCTCGGCAAGAACGACGACGGCCGACGGTTCCTCCTCGAACGATTCGGCGAGGTCAACACCACCCCGGTCCCCAAGACCGGAATGGCACCTTTTCAAACGACCCGAGAGCACCGGCGCTTCACCGAGTTCGCGGACACCGTCCGCGCCCACCGCTACATCGGCTTGTGCTGGGGCCCACCCGGCGTGGGAAAGACCTTGTCCGCCCGGCACTACGCCGGGACCGACGAGTGGGAACAATGGCAAACCATCTTCGAGGACAACTTCGGCCCCATGCCTCCCCGGGTTCTCGAAGCGCACACCGCCTTCTTCACCCCCAGTGTCGCCGCGACCGTCCGGGAGATCGACCGCGGCCTGCCCACCGCCTGCCAACGAATCTCCTTCGCTATCGACTACCACGAGCACGGACTCGTCGACCCTTACGTCTATACGCAGTCCCGCTCGAGCGGCCGCACCGAACTGCTCATCATCGACGAAGCCGACCGGCTCAAAACAACAGGCCTCGAGCAAGTCCGCGACTACTTCGACCGGCACAACATGGGCGTCATCCTCATCGGCATGCCCGGCATCGAGAAACGACTTGCCCGCTACCCGCAGCTTTACAGCCGCATCGGATTCGCCCACGAATACAAACCACTCACCCCTGACGAACTCACCGCCGTCCTCAGCAATCGCCTTCCGGCAGGAGATGCGGCGGACGACGACGGTATTGGCCACGCCACCGCGATCGCCACAATCGTCCGCGTGACCGGCGGCAACTTCCGCCTCGTCGACCGGCTCATTACCCAGATCGAACGAATCCAAAAGCTAAACATGCTCGACGGACTTACGCCGGAAGTCGTCGACGCCGCCCGTCAAGCTTTACTCATCGGCCAGTAAGCGCCGCAATAACTGGACCAGTTACTTCTGCGGTTCACAAGCTTCCTCAGAATCACCGGAATCTTGCGGTGCGCCGATTCTCATAACTACGTCGCATAACCGCATGCTTGAAGTGTGGTACTCGCCATTGGTTATGAGACACCCCGGGGGCAGAAATGACGAAACTGATCGGCTACGCGCGCGTCCACGCGACAGCAGTCCACCGACCGGCAACAGATCGACATCCTCGCCGCTGGCGTCCGGCGTGACGACCTCTACGTCGACCACGGCGTCTCCGGTGCTCGAGCATCACGGCCTCAGTTCGACCGTGCGCTCGACGCACTCCACGACGGCGACACTCTCGTCATCACGACCCTGGACCGGCTGGGCCGATCGGCGCAGAACATGCTCGCTTTCGCCGAGGAGCTCCGCGGTCGCGGCGCCGGCCTTCGCGTACTCAACCTGGGCGGCGGCGATGTCGATACCGCGACACCGATGGGGTCCATGCTGTTCACGATCACGGCTGCACTCGGGCAGATGGAACACGAAATCAAACGAGAACGTGTGATCGACTCCATCAACAAGCGCCGCAACGCCGGCAAGGATCTCGGTGGGAGGCCGCGGCTCATCACCGACAGCCAAATCCGCAATGCGCGTCGACTCATCGACGGTGGGGAGCCAGTGACAACGGTTGCCCGCGATCTTGGAATGTCTCGAGCAACGTTCTATCGCCGAGCGCGGGTATTGGACCTCGCCGGAGAGTCATCTGAGGCGTCCGAACGCGCCCCGTATAGCCTCCCTTCACCGGGCATTTTCTCGGACGGGGCTTACGGGACGATCGCCCTCTCGACACCGCAGGGAACCGAGTAGACGACGATGATTCGAAGGTGTCCCGGTCGCCGTCCGGCTATCGGACACCCGGCAGATCTAGGTCCAGCACATACGTCTGCGACGGACGTCCCAACAGCGAATGCGGGAATAGCTCTCCCCACGGTCGCCAGCCGTTCTTTTCGTAGAGGTGCACAGCAGCGCGATGATCGGCAAGAACGTGAAGAACAGACCGCTCATGGCCATGCAGAGCAAGCGCGGCGGCTGCTCCAGTTAGAAGTGCGCCGCCAAGCCCGCTCCCCTGAGCGCCGGGAGCGACAGCGAGCAGACCGATGACAGGCGAGCCGGATGGATCACTGGCCAGACCCGAACCTGGTTTCGTTGCCAGTACAAACCCGACGAGCCCAGCGGCTGCATCCTCGGCCACGATCCAACATTCTGAATTGTCAAATTTGAGTCGAGCTCGCTCGGCTACTCCATCGACCGCTTCACCATCCCGAGCGACGCACGCCGCGACCCAAAGCGAAACGCACCCCGCCGCATCCTCTGCGGTGCCACTTCGAAACACAAAATCGTTCTTCCCGCACGGCTTCGCCATGTCTCGAGTTTCCCACCCGCTTCGATGATCATTCCGCTCCCGGTTGGTGGACGCGCTGTGCATATCGGGGCTCAGGTTTCCAGGCGTGGACTGGCGAGCGTTTTGGGCGTTCATTTCGCGGGCATCACGACCGGACGCCGCTCCATGTGCCGCCAAGCTCCTCCGGAGAGAGGACTCAGCGTGACGAGCGTGTAGACGATCGCGACGATTCCGAAGGCGAGCGACAGGCCGATCGTGTCGGCAGCGATGCCGCCGAGTAGGGCGCCGAACGGCACACCCGACCACGCACCGGCGTTGATCAGGCCGAACACCCGGCCGCGCATGTGTTCGGGAACGCGTTCGAACTCCACCGCGCCGAGAATCGGGTTGATCGCCCCAGCCGCCAGGCCCGAGAGCGCGGTCATTGCGACGAGCGCGGGCAGCGGCGCACCGACGGCAAAGGCAGCGCTCGACGGGCCGCCAGCCAAGGCGAAGCAAACCGCCAGGGTCACGCGGCGGGGCACACGGTGAGCGACGAAGCCGAAGGCCACGTTGCCCACCAGGGCGCAACCGCCCATGACCGCCACCAGCAGACCCAGAGCGGCCGCGCCTCCCAGACGATCGTTCGCATAGAGGGGCATCAGGGTCGAGCCGCGGGCGGCGTCGAGCAGGTTCGTGACCAGGACGAGGCCGACGACCAACCGCATCAGCGGGTCGTGGATGACGAAGCGGAAGCCTTCGCCCAGGTCGGCCCAGTAGGAGGAACGGGGAACGTCAACACTGTCGCCGCTCGGCCTGACGGCGGCGGGCACGGCTGCCACGAACGCCCAGGTCAGCAGGGCAGAGACCGCGAACGTTGCCGCGTTGACGAAAAGGGCTGCGATCGGCCCCAGGAGCGCGACGAGCAGGCCGGCGATCGAGGCGCCGATCAGCTTGGCGAAGCGTTCAGAACCGTCCAGGAGCCCGACACTCTGCTCGATTCGCACGCCGGCCCGCACCGTCAAGCCGGGCAGCATAACGCGCCGGGCGGTCTGTCCCGGGGTGTCGAGCAGTCCGCCCGCGAATACCAGGATGAGAAGGGCCCAGAATGGCAGCCCGACGGTCAGCGCCAGTACCGGCATGGCCAGCACGGTGGCACCACTCACGAGGTCCGCAACGATCGCTGCTTTACGGTGACCCACCCTGTCCACGACAACCCCGCCGAGCGCCCCGCCGACCACAACCGGGGCTGTGGCAAAGAATGCTGCTATTCCCACCTCGACACCCGACCCACCAAGGCCGAGGACGTAGAAGGGGATGGCGAACGCTGTGATCACGTTGCCCGTTTGCGAGATCGCGTGGGCAGCCAGCAGGGCCGAGAGGGCGCCGGTCTCGCGGCGGTTGCGAGGCAGCGCCTCCATCATGTTCTTCCTCATCGGCGGTCTGACTCAGGGACGGCGATAAGCCTGGTAGACGAGCACCACGGGCTCGGCGCCATCGGCCATGGCCGGGTCGTGGGCGGCGCTCGCGTCGACCCACCGGTTGACCAGAGCTTCGAGCTCGGCCCGCATAGTGCCCAGTTCCTCGACCGTAAGACGAAGACTGCGGTCCCCGCTCGCGCCTGCCGCGACCCACTCGCGGGGCAAGGCCGGTGTCGCGTCGATGTAGTCCGTAAACCGGGCGGCGTAGGCCTGAGCAATGGACTTCTGCAAAACAGAAGACGCCGCCAGCTTGTCGGGGTCGTCGAGCAGATCGGCGGGCTCCCAGCTGGTCAGCAGTGTCGTGGCCCTCCACCAGCGTTCGCGGTGGTCGGTGCTCTGAGCCTCGGCGGGCTCAATCAGGGCGATGGAGGCAAGCTTTCCGAGGTGGTAGCTGATGGTACCGGGAGCCTCATCGACGACGTCGCCGAGCTGGGCGGCGGTCAACGGGCCGCGTTCGCGAAGTAGGCCGAGCAGACGAAGCCGGGTCGGATGCGCGAGGACCCGCATGGAGGCAGCCGAGTTGAGCGTGGTGCGTGAGGCGTCGCGGGGGGTCATACCGATGACCCTATAAGAACAACAGCTATTGCGCAATGATTGTTGCGCAATAACTGTCACTCGATCTTTCTCTCGCTCCTAAGCTGAGCCCATGGTCAACGAGGCGGAACATGAGGGCCGGGCTCTTCGGGTCGAAGGTTTGGTGAACGCACGCGATCTCGGTGGTCTCCCACGACGAAATAGAAAACTGACGCCCCGGGGCGTCCAGTTCCGAGAACGTTGACTGGGTTACCCCGGCGGGGTGGGACCAAATGCATGAAGCCGGTATCCGCACCATCGTCGACCTCCGCCAGGCAGGAGAACGATCCGTTGCGGAGTCTGGCGGATTCACTCGACGCCCACCCTCCCTTCACTCTCTACATGATTCAAAGGGCCGAGGACCGGCGCGCAATTGGCGGGATCGGCTTTTTCGGTGCGCCGGGTGCAGACGGAGTGGTCGAACTGGGCTACGGAGACCAACCCATGCGAGGACTAGGCCTGGCGACGGAAGCATTACTGGCGGCGATCACGATTGCCGCGACCTACGGCGCACTGCGAGTCAAAGCAGACACTGCGGTCGAGAACATCGCCTCCCAGCGCGCAATCGACAAAGCAGGGTTCCTCAAAACTTCTCGGTCAAGTGAGGCCATCTATTACGCGCTCGATCTGAGGCGCGAAACGCAGATTTGGCCGTAGTAGACGCCAGCCGTTCGATCGACCAAGCGCAAACCGTTCCCTTACGTGTGCCGTGTACCGTCGAGTGATGCCAAGCTACGAAAGCTCCGACGGTTCAGCACTTCACTACGATGACGTGCGCCTGAAGGACAGCGACGGCGACAAATGCCCGGTTATCCTCATTGCCGGAGGAGCGGCCCGCCACCCCAGCTACCTTGGTGATCTGGCCGGCCTCAGCGATCGGCACCGCCTCATCGTGCCCCACCTACGAGGTGTCGGACGCACGGCCGCGCCGGACACGGAAGAGCGGGGGTCGTTCTGGACTCAAGCCGACGACATCGAGCACCTGCGTGTTCATCTCGGCCTCGATCGCGTCGTTCTGATGGCTCACTCAGCGGGAACGAGATTGGCCCTTGCCTACGCGGCGCAGTTCACACTCAGCGTTGCCAGGCTGGTGCTGATCACACCGCCGGCGGCTTATCTCGTCGATGAGCCATCCGATGCCCAAACGCTGAGCGAGAAGCGGCGCGGAGATTCGATTTTCGAAGCCGCTTTCGCAGCTTTGGAAGCGGGGCCCCAGACGGTTGACGATGACGGGTTCAACGCCTGGCGACAGGAGTCGGCGCCGGCCGGATACGCGAACTGGGGCGCAACAGAGCGATCCCATGCGACGATCGGGCGATGGAGCCTGCCCGCCACGAAGGCGTATTTTAGTGTCGCCCCACCGCGCGACCTCGCGGCGCGGCTGGGGCAGGTGAAGGCCCCCGTGTTGGTGATTGCCGGAGCCGAGGACTGCCTCACCGGATTAGCGCCGGTGGCCGCGCTGGCACGCCTCTTTCCCACAGGTGAATGCGTGGTCATCGAAAGGAGCGGGCACTACCCGTGGATCGAACAGCCGGCTGCCTTCCGGGGAACGATCGACGCGTTCCTCGAGCAGCCGTCTAAATCAGCGGCGACGAGAGGCTGATTGCCCGGAAAGGGTTCCCCTTCGGGCACAAGGGGTGACATTCAGCACTGCGAACTGGACGCCCTTTAGCGCTGCGATTCGAACCACTTACCGAGGACAAGGCCAGCGCGAAATCGGACAGGGATTACTAATAGAGTCGGCACATGGTGAAAAGCAGGGTGGCATTGACGAAGCCAATCGGCATTTCTCTGATCGTTGTCGGCGTACTCGCTGCTCTCTGCGTAGTCGGGCTAGCTTGGCTAACCGCCACATACGGAGGACTTGACTACAAATGCGTCGTTGAGGGACCACGGCGTGAGTCCGCCCCGTTCGCGGTCGCGTCGGAAGCTGTGCGGGTACATGGATCTTTCTCGTCGTGGCCTCTGGGGCGCGCCTGTGAGTGGGAGCCTGCAGACGGTCAGGGCTTTGTGACTGCGGGTCCCAGCTGGACCACGACGATCGTTTTCTTGGTCTGGATCGCCATTGCATCTGTCGGCGCGGTTATCCTTGCCGTCGGAGGTGCGCGCACGCGCTCAGGAGCCGAAATAGGGTAATACCCGCTAGGCGACCCGTATGAGGTTCCCCTTACGAAACGGAGCAATAGGCGGGGGATCGACTGTTGGCCTTTTTGGGTGTCCCGGTCGGCGTCCCGCTCACGGCACCCTTCGTCAAGCTACTCTCGGATTCATGTTGAAGACATTTGTTCGACAAGCGAGGGCCGACGATCTGGAACTTCTTGAAGTGATCGAGAATGAAGCTGACGCGCTGTTCGCGACCGTGTTCTCGATAGTCGGCTGGCGGCCTGCTCCTTCTTATACGAAGCCATCACAGCAGAGTGGCTTCATCCTCGTAGCCAGCGACAGTCCAGGATCGGATGCGATCGGGTTTGTCCACGTCCTCGAAGTCTCTGGCAGCGGTCATCTCGAGCAGCTATCGGTCAGGCCGTCAGCGGCGCACCACGGGCATGGGCGCGCGCTCGTCGAAGCAGTCAAGAGCGAATCAAGACTGCGCGGATGCAAACGGGTCACCCTGCGAACGTTCGCGGACGTTCCATGGAACGCCCCCTTCTACTTGAGCTGTGGTTTTATCGAGCGTGGTCCCGATTCTGATTTTCTTCGAGATCTGTTAGTAGCGGAGCAACAGCGAGGACTTGGGTACGGCCGGCGTGTTCAAATGAACTTCGACCTGACTGATGAGTTGCCCCGATAACCGTTCGCCTGGCGACACGTCTCCACCCCCTGGCAGGATGAGCGAATGCGAATCGATCCTGAACCCAACTGCGCGGAATTCGTCATGCTCGCGCAGTACCTCGATTATCAGCGTGAGACGTTGCTCTCGAAGACCGACGGCCTGACCCGTGAGCAGTTGGCACAGAAGCACTCCCCCTCCGAACTCACCCTCGCGGGCCTGCTCAACCATCTGGCGCTGGTGGAAGAAGACTGGATGGAGGTCCGCTTCGCTGGCCTCCCTGATCGAGAGCCATGGGCCAGCGTCGACTGGGACGACGACCCAAACTGGGAGTTCCGCACTGCCGCTCTTCTCGATCCGGTGCTGTTGCGGAGTCGCTACCGCGACGCCTGTGATCGGAGCCGGGCAGTCGTATCCAAATCGACAGGCTTGGATCAGCTGTCGGTCAAGACGCTGGGCGATGGACGCAACTTCTCGCTCCGATGGGTGCTGCTGCACCTTGTCGAGGAGACCGCCCGCCACGCCGGCCACGCCGACTTTCTGCGCGAAGCAATCGACGGCACGGTCGGTGAATAGCAAACGAAAACGTCAGAATCCTCGCTAGAGGAAACGTCGTGGAACAGCATCGACCCTTTAGTCATTCGGTGACCGGCAGTTGACCAGTCGCGTTGCAGGTTCGGCTACGGGCCTTGACTCTGTAGCCGGCGATTTCTTTCTTTCCAGTCTTCAAACGCTTACCCGGTGTCTGGCAGCTCGTACTTTGAAAAGGAGGGGGTACACGAAATGCAACTGCAAAGACCGGCCTTTCCCGTGCTCCTCGCCGTGACTGCGCGGTCTTGGATCCTCGGTATTCCGTCGATGGCCCTCATGGCCGTGGCTGGGCTTCAGTTCGCGTTCATCTCACATGCGGGTATCGGCGAATTCTGCCATCAGAACCCCAAGCTAGGCAATCTGGCTCTGCCCTCAGCAGGCTGGATGTTAACGCCGACCCAAAACAGGGCCAGTAGTGCCGTTTGAAAACAGGGCCACTATGTGTGTTTCTACTATGCCGTACCGG
>NZ_PJJV01000031.1:0-10210 GCF_002929655.1 Cryobacterium sp. M23 | reverse complement strand
TCGTCTTTGTACTCAGGAGTGAACTCCCGACGTGATCTTGCCATAGTGAACATTCTCTCTTGTGAGGTGTCCACTCAACGGGGTCAGGGCCATCTCGCTCCCTGGTCCCAGGTCAGTGACTTGCGCAGGGTCTCGGGCAGGCCGGTGATGGTCCGGGCGATCGCATCACAGACGGCATCGGCGCCGTGTCCGGCTGTCGCTGGCCCGTTCTTGACCTGCGCGCCGGCCATCTTGTGCTCGCCCATGGGAGGCAGGTGCAATAGCATCGTGAACCTCGTGGTGCGTTCGACGAGGGTCCCGATCGCGATCCCTCCCAGCCCGATGATCAGGTTCCCGCAACCGTCCTACCGCGCTCGGCCAAACAGCTCGCCGCTCTGCGCAGACAACGGTCCGACATCGCCGTCGAGGTCGAGAAGCTGGTGAACGACCACCCTTTTTCCCCCGTCCTGACGAGCATGCCCGGAGTCGGCGTCAGGACCGCAGCCCGGCTCCTCACCGAGGTCGCCGGCAAGCATTTCGAAACCGCCGGCTACCTCGCCGCCTACGCCGGCCTCGCACCAGTAACCCGACGTTCCGGATCATCAATCCGCGGTGAACATCCCTGGCGACGAGGAAACAAGATCCTTAAACGCGCCCTGTTCCTCTCCGCCTTCGCGGCCCCGCGAGACCCCGTCTCCAGAACGTAATACGACCGAAAAATCGCCCAAGGCAAACGCCACAACCAAGCCCTCATCGCCCTCGCCCGACGGCGGCGTGATGTTCTATTTGCGATGCTGCCCGACGGCACCCTCTACGAAACCGAACACCAACTCGCCGCTTGACAAAAATATAAAGGCACCCCCCCGGATCATCAACGACTGGGGGCAACGACTATGCCGGATCCGACAGGCCAACACGTATCCAGTTCACACCTTGTGGGCCTACGAAGAAAGTATCGGGAGGGGGGCATGCTTGTTGCTGGGTACGGCGGAACGCGGCACGCCGAAACCACGCTTCGCTTCGCCCCTCGGCTGCCTCCCGGGCTCACCAGGCTCGCGTTCGGACTGCTCCTGTCCGGGCGAATGCTGCGGGTCAAGGACACCGCCACGGCCGCCACGTACTCCACTCTCGATGGCGTGCCGGTCCAACTCGTCCACCACGGCCAACCGGTCACCGTTTCCGCTGGAAAACCGGTGAGTGCGCGATCCCCGCCCCACCACAACTCGGCGCCAGACCGACTCAACCTGACGGGCGTGATCCGCGGCGTGCCCGGCCGACAGGGTCGTGATCGACTTTTACGCCGGGTGTGTGGTTACCACTCGTAGATGCGTTGGACTATCTCGTGCCGCGGTGCCTGCTCGGGTCCCGGATAAGTGACCACGATCGGCACGTCGTCGGGACCACGGCCCTCGACCATCCTGAATCCATCGATGGTTTGGCTTGTCACGTGTGGTGACTGCGCGCGGAGTACCCGTTCACATCGTCGAAGTTCTTCTTCGTCCTCCGCTGTCCAGATCAGGTATTGGATCCCGACGGGACCGAGGGGATGCTCGGCGCGCGCTCCTATCTCGCGAAGGTTCAGCTCGCCGTCGTCGGCGCCGACCAGCAGCGCGGCGCTGTTGTTTCGAACCGTCACGTCGAAGCCGAGTAGTTTCTTGTAGAACAGCACTGATCGGTCGAGTTCACGTACAAACATTACTGCTGACGACAACCTCACTCTGCGCGCCTCCGGAAGTTGGCCGTGTCTGGGAGGCGCATTATCGAAACCCCATTAGTTCTCGGGCAGCGGCGACGATATGGCGGGCTGAGATCCCTGCGGCGTCGAGGAGTTCGGCCGACTCACCCGACATCGGTAGCTTGGCGACGCCGAGGAGTTTGACGTGCAGTTGTGGCACCTCCGCCTCAGCCAGAGCCTCCATCACCGCAGCCCCGATGCCGCCCTGCGGATAATGGTCCTCCACCACAACCAACCGTCCCTTCGTGATGCGGCAGGTGTCGATCAGGGTGTCCCGGTCGAGGGGTTTGATCGAGTACAGGTCGATCACCCGTGCGGCGATGCCGGACTGAGCGAGCTCCTCGGCGGCTGCTAAGCATTCGTGCAGGGTGACTCCCGCCCCGATGAGTGACACGGTGTCGTCGGCCCCAGCCCAATGGACCTTGCACCCGCCGAGGGGGAACTGCTCCTCTTGTCCGTAGATGACCGGATAGGCCCCACGGGTTGCGCGTAGGTAACTGATGCCGTCCGTGTCGGCCATTATCTTCACCAGCGCCGCAGTCGAGGGTGCGTCGCTTGGATACACCACAATTGAGGTGTGGATGGCCCGCATCGCCGCAATGTCTTCCAGCGCCATCTGGGAGGGCCCATCCTGGCCGATTTCAACGCCCGCGTGAGTGCCGACGAGGCGAATGTTCGCCTCCGACAAACCGGCCATCCGAATGAAGTCGTAGGGTCGGGCGATTAAGAAAGCTGCGAAGCTTGACGCGAAGGGGATGTATCCGCGCACCGACAAACCCACCGCGGAGGCGATGAGCTGTTGTTCAGAAGTGAACATTTCAAAGAATCGTTTCGGACAGACCTCCCGAAACTCGCCGGCATGCGTGGAGTCGCCGACCTCACCGTCGAGGACAACTACCTCCGGGCGCACCGCCAACGCCGAGATCGCGGCACCGAAAGCCGCGCGGGTGGCGACTTTCTCGCCGATCTCCCAGGTGGGGAGGGTGACGGCGACGTCCGGGTCGGGGACGATCGCCGATGTGCCGGCTTCGGGGACGGCGGTAGTGATAGTCAACCCGGTCACGCCACCCAGAGCAGCGATAGCCCGCTCCGCCATCTCCTGCGGCAGGGCCTTGCCGTGCCAGCCGTTTTTGTCTTCAATCTCGGGCACACCTTTACCTTTGATCGTGCGGGCCAAGACCACCGTCGGCTGCTCCGGATGGGACCGGGCCTCGGTCAGTGCCGCGTCGATCGCGGCGACATCGTGTCCATCGATCACGAGGGCACGGGCGCCGAACGCTTCGACCCGTTTGGCATACTTGTCCATGTCCCATTGCAGCTCGGTAGGACCGTCCTGGCCAAGCCGGTTGACGTCGACGATGGCCGTCAAGTTGCCGAGATTGTAATAACTCGCCTTGTCGATCGCCTCCCACATGGAGCCTTCGGCCATCTCGCTGTCCCCGCAGAGCACCCACGCCTGGTATGGCAGCTTGTCCAGGTACCTTCCGGCAAGACACACCCCGACCGCATCCGGTAGGCCCTGTCCGAGAGAACCGGTCGCAACATCCACCCAAGGCAGGATAGGCATCGGATGCCCCTCAAGACGAGAACCGAACTGGCGGTAGGTGTTCACCAACTCGTCCTCATCCACGACGCCCACCGCACGGTACATCGAGTACAACAACGGCGAAGCGTGCCCCTTCGAAAAGATCAGGTGGTCATTGGTCGCCTGCTGGGCGTTGGCCCAGTCATACCGCAGGTGCCGAAGAAGCAGGACCGACATCAGATCGGCCGCAGACAACGACGAGGTCGGATGCCCAGAACCCGCCCGGGTGCTGCAGCGGATGGAATCCACCCTCAACTGGGTCGCCAACGCACGCGAAAGATCCACCTGTTCGGTGCCCATCTTCGAGGTGTTCGGAGTGTGAGTCGTGGCCATGTTAACTGTTCCTTCGTCCCGTACGTCGGTAAAGAAATCAATGCAGTACCGTGATGATAATCCGCACAACATGGCTTTGCCACAGTGCACTTCAGATGAGTCCCGTCGTGACATTGATCTGAACCGCTCGTGAGCGCAGACTACAAGTCAGAGCGGAAGCGGGCATTGTCATGGTGGACAGGATCGGCGACATCTGGGGTACCAGGACGCCCTTTGCCCGAGGCGAGAAATGGCCGGTGCGCGTCGATCAGAAGTTGGCCGATGGGCTCGGCGACGACGACGTTGATCGCTGGGTGCAGTCGGCCTGCACGCTATGCAGCAATGGCTGCGCGTGCGACATTGCGGTGAAAGACGGGCGGATGGTCGGCGTGCGCGGCCGCGCCGTCGACATCGTCAATCATGGGCGACTCGGGCCGAAGGGCCTTTTCGGCAGCTGGCAGGGCATGTCCAATGGCGACCGGCTGACTCGTCCGCTCATCCGGATCGGTGGCGAGCTTGTCGAGACTGACTGGGACACGGCCATGTCCCGGATCGTCGAGCGAAGCAGGCAGCTTTTGGCGGACAAGGGACCGCTGAGTCACGCGTTCTATACCAGCGGCCAACTGTTTCTCGAGGAGTACTACGCGCTGGCGATTCTTGGCAAGGCCGGCATCGGCACTCCGCACATGGATGGCAACACCCGGTTGTGCACGGCGACCGCCGCCGCGGCGATGAAGGAGAGCTTCGGCGCGGACGGCCAGCCCGGCAGCTACGTCGACATCGACGAGTGTGACGCAATGTTTTTCTACGGCCACAACATGGCCGAGACCCAAACGGTGCTGTGGGCGAGGGTGCTAGACCGCATCGCCGGGCCGGACCGGCCGCGCATCGTCTGCATCGACCCGCGCGAGACCGAGGTGGCACGATTCGCGGACGTGCACCTCGCGGTGCGTCCGGGCACGAACCAGGCGGTGATGAACGGCCTGATCCGGGAACTCTTCATGAACGGATGGATCGATGAGGAGTACATCGCGGCGCACACCATCGGCGTCGACAAATTGCGGGCCGTGGTGGAACCATGGACCCCGGAGGCGGTAGCGGACACCTGCGGTGTCCCCGCCGACGACGTGCGGGAGGCCGCGCGTATCTTCGGCACGAGCGAGCGGGTGCTCTCCACCGTTTTACAGGGCTTCTACCAGTCGGCGCAGGCGACCGCAGCATCCTGCCAGGTGAACAATATGCACCTGCTCCGAGGAAAAATCGGCACCGCGGGGAACGGGGTGCTGCAGATGAACGGCCAGCCCACCGCACAGAACAACCGAGAGTGCGGGGCGGACGGGGACCTTCCCGGATTCCGCAACTGGGAGAACCAGGAGCACGTCGCCGAGCTCGCGACACTGTGGGACATTGATATCTCGGTCATTCCGCACTGGGCACCCCCGACCCATGCAATGCAGATCTTCCGCTATGTCGAGCAGGGCAGCATCGAGTTCCTCTGGATTTCGGCGACGAACCCGGCGGTCTCGATGCCGCAACTGGCTCGCATCCGCGGCATCCTCGGCCAGGAAAGCGTCTTCCTGGTCGTGCAGGACCTGTATCTCACCGAGACGGCGAGGTACGCCGATGTCGTGCTGCCTGCCGCGGGCTGGGGCGAGAAGACAGGAACCTTCACCAACGTGGACCGTACGGTGCATCTCTCCGACAAGGCCGTCGAGCCGCCCGGTGAGGCAAGGAGCGACCTCGACATTTTTCTTGACTACTCGGCACGGATGGATTTCCGCACGAAGTCGGGCGCGCCACTCCTCGACTGGGCGAGGCCCGAGGATGGCTTCAGCGCCTGGCAGGACTGCAGCCGCGGGCGCCCGTGCGACTACACCGGCATCAGCTACGAACGACTTCGCGGGGGAAGCGGCATTCCCTGGCCATGCAACGACGAGCATTCCGACGGAACGGTTCGACTCTATGGTGACGGCGTCTTCCGCACCGAACCCGACGATTGCGAAACGTTCGGCCATGACCTGCTCACCGGCGCGACGGTCGGCGAGCAGGCGTTCCGTGCGCTGGAGACCCACGGTCGGGCCCTCTTCAGGGCTGCAGCCTACGCGCCACCACACGAAGAGCCGGATGCCGACTACCCGTTGCGATACACGACCGGTCGCACGGCCTACCAGTTCCACACCCGTACTCGAACCGGTCGCGCTCGGCAGTTGAACAATGCCGCACCGTCGGCGTGGATAGAGGTCTCGGTGCCGGATGCTGGCCACCTCGGTATCTCGGAGGGCGACCTTGTCCGGGTCACCTCCCGCCGCGGCGAACTCGTCCTGCCCGCCCGCGTCGGAAATGTGCGCGAGGGAACAGTATTCGCTCCGTTCCACTACGGCTACTGGGATTCCGGTCGGTCCGGCCCCGACGGCCAACCCACCGCAGCCAACGAACTGACGGTGACCGAGTGGGATCCGGTATCCAAGCAGCCCCTGTTCAAAAACGCGGCCGTGCGTGTGGAAAAGATAGCGGACGGTGCCGGGCCGTCCCCCGCCCCAACCACCGCCGCATCCCGACCCGCGGATCCCCGCGGCGTGCCGGTCACCGACGGCGGTGGTGACGCGGAGGCGCACGAATCGATACCCCCGATTGAGCCGCTTACCGTCGCAACCGGGCAGGGAAACTGATGCTGTTACCCGTGTACCTCGGCATGCTGGCGACGGCCGAGCATTCCCTCGCCGACTCATTCCGCCAGGTCGCGGCAGAACACGGCAACGAACCGGACGTACTACACCTCTGCGAGGCCCTCGCCGCGCAGTGCGACCAGCACGAGAAGGCGCTCGCCCCCGCAATCGGCCGCTATGGCGAGCGGCCCGACGACGAACCGGAACGACTCCATGCCGACGCGGTTCTGTCCAGCCGCAGCGGCGCCATCGGCTTTCTTCGAGACCTGCAGGACGTCTACATTCTGGCCAGCCTGGTCGACGTCACCTGGACCGTGGTCAAACAGGCCGCCCTCGGGCTCCGCGACGGTGAACTCGTCGAGATCATCACCCGATGTGAGGGGCAGACGAAGGTGCAACTCGACTGGCTTAGCACCCGCATGAAACAGGCCGCCCCGCAGGCACTCATCGTGGCACGCTGACGACGACGCAGCCTGGCGGCCGCGACCGCGACCGCTACAACGAAGTGCGCCAGCGTTGCGGCCAGCGTAGTGCCCCAACCGACAGAAGCACCGATCGTTTCCGGCCTGCGTGGCTGCTTCGTATCCGCCGGCGGCGACGAGCGCCGGGACAGTAAGTAAAAACGAGAGCCGGGTTGCGGCGACATGCTCGAGGCCGTGGAATACTTTTGCGCTGATCGTCGCGACCGACCTTGACCCACCCGGAATTGACGCGATGCATTGGAGGAGCCCGGTCGCGATCGCGTCATTTAGTAGGATCTGCTGTTTCGACCGATTCTGGTGAGCGGCCCACTCCGCCCACCACATCACTACGATCCAGCGGAGCAGTCCCTCGACATCGACCCAGAGATGTGCCGACCGATGATCGAGAAGGCATCCTCACTGAGTCCAGGCGATCGGTTGTCTGCAGGGCCGGTGCGGAGTACCGTGGTAGTGGTACCGCCAACGTCGGAAGAGGGTGTTGAAATGGGCTTTGATCAGTACCACGAACCTGCTGGGGAGCTGTCCGCGCAGACCCGCACCTTCGCCCGGATGTGCGCGAACCTGACCGAAGAAGCTGAGGCCATCGGGTGGTATGAGCAACGCATTTCGCTGGAGCCCGATGCCACCTCCCGCGCCATCATGGAGGACTCGCTGGGTGAGGAGTTCAAGCATTTCAGCATGGATCTGGAGTTCCTGATGCGGGCCAAACCGTTGTGGCGCGAGACCGCCCGCGGCATCCTCTTTCAGGATGGTGACATTGTTGAGAATGGTGAACGATCGGAAGCTGCGGCTGCTGAAAAACATGGTCGGGCTTCCGATACGCCCGGCGGGGTAGGTTCGATCTCATCCTTAGGAATCGGCAGACTGAAGCGAGCAGAATCATGAGCATAAACCATTTACTGCGGACCCTCGCTCCGATTTCTCATGACGGCTGGCAGCTGCTAGATAAAGAAGCGAAGGAACGTCTGACTGTGACGCTCGGTGCGCGGAAGGTCGTGGATTTCTCGGGCCCTCACGGGTGGTCATACTCGTCCACCAACCTGGGGCGGACCGAAGCTGTGGCAGACGTCCCCGTCGTCGGCATCAGTGCATGTCGCCGTGAGGTGTTGCGGTTGACTGAGGTACGGGCCGAGTTCATCGTTTCCCGCAGGGACCTGCTTGACTACGACCGAGGTGCTGCGGATCCGGATCTGCGAGATCTCGACAGGGCAGTCATGCGCATGGCCAGCACGGAAAATATTGCCGTCTTCCACGGCTGGGAAAGTGCGGGCATCACGGGCATCACGGAGTCATCCCCGAATGCTGCCATCGAACGGGTAGAGGACTTCAACGACTATCCTCGACGGGTGGCCCTGGCCGTCACGGCGCTGCTCAGGAACGGTATCAGCGGCCCATATGGGCTTGCGCTGGGTCCCAATGACTACACGGCCGTAATCGAGACGAGCGAGCACGGCGGTTATCCCCTGTTGGACCACCTGCGCCAAATCCTAGGAGGCCCGATCGTGTGGGCCGCCGGCGTTCGCGGCGCGGTCGTCCTGAGCTTGCGCGGCGGGGACTTCCTCTTCGAATCCGGCCAGGACCTCTCTCTCGGTTACGACTATCACGACGGCGAAGCGATTCACCTGTACCTTGAGCAGTCGTTCAGTTTCCGGGTCGCCACACCCGAGGCCGCCGTCGAAATGGTCGGCGAGTAGCTCAGTTTTCGGGTGGACGGACCGGAAGGAGACACCGATGAACCACAATTTCAACGGTGGTGACCGGGCAGGTTAAAAATTTCGAGGCCGGTCAGATCGCCAGCAAAATCAGCGGGGTACACACGAAAGACACCGAGTACAAGGGCCACCTGCACCTCTGCACCGAAGAGGATGGGACTGCCCCCGGTTTGGTTGATTCCTGACCTGTGGAGATTCATCTTCGCTGGAAAGATATCATCATGCCCAAGCCCTACCCGCCCGAGTTCCGCCGCGATGTCGCGGTCGCCCGGAAGCACGAAGCCCCGCTGAACCAGATCGCGAGAAACTTCAGGATCTCCGAGTCCTGTCTCGCGAACTGGCTGAAGAAAGCCGACGTCGAAGAAGGCGTCAAGCCCGGCGTAACCGAGAAGGAGTCCGTCGAGCTGGGGGATGCGAAGAAACGCACTCGGCTGCTCGAGCAGGAAGCCGAGGTCATGCGCCGTGCCGTCGCCTATCTCTCCCGGGACGTCAACCCAAAATGATCTACCCGCTGGTCCGTGAAATGGCCGTGGACGGTGTCCCCGTCACGGTGACCTGCCGGGTGTTGCACTTCTCCAAACAAGCGTTCTACCAATGGAAACGCAACCCCATCTCCCAGCGCGACTGGGACGACGCCCACCTCACCAACGCCGCCTGGGATATCCACCGAGACGACCCCGCGTTCGGCTACCGGTTCATCTCCGACGAGCTGGGCAAG
Organism: Cryobacterium sp. M23; assembly: GCF_002929655.1. NCBI lineage: Bacteria > Bacillati > Actinomycetota > Actinomycetes > Micrococcales > Microbacteriaceae > Cryobacterium > Cryobacterium sp. M23. The sequence goes on along the minus strand of NZ_PJJV01000031.1, from coordinate 1,021 downwards.
GCCGGCCTCACCGCGGGTGAGAACCGGGTCTGGCGGCTGTGCTCGCAGCAACGGCTCTGGGCCGCGGGGTCGATGGGCGCCTACCGAGTGTCAGTCGCCGGGCTCATTGCGGCAGTGTCCGTGATGCGCGCCTTCGAACTGGGCGGCGGGACGGCCGCACCCGAAGCGATGGTTCTGCTCATCGTGGTTCTGACGTTGCCGTTATCTACTGCTTACTATGTCGTCGGTTCACTGGGTTCATCGCAAGTGTCCGGGCCAGCAGAATTCGCCGTCGAAGCATTGACCATGAGCGCGGCGTTGTACTACCTGGGATTCTTCCTCTTGGCTGCCATCAACGCTGCCATCTTCAGATGGATAGTGATCAGCACTCGCCGACGGCGGGCGGAAGCTCAGGCTGATTCCTGACGGTCAACCGACGCGGTAGGGCCCGCGGAGCCAGCGCGAAGCAGTGGCCTGGCGAGGACAAGCCCGCAAACCAGGCCAGCAAGGGCAACAGGGAAAGTCACCAAGGCGCTGAGGTGTGGGAGCAGAGAACCTCCAAAAAACAAGGTGAGGCCGCCGACAAGGACAGCCGGGGCTGCGACGAGGGCGCAGGACCAGATGGGGGCGTGCATCAACCGAGCCCAGACCACGGCAGCGAAGAGGGCGACCGAACCCACGAGAATGAGAATCTTCCCCACACGATCGCGTTCAAGAGCCTCACCGGTTGGCTCAAAATAAAACGCATTATCGAGACCTGTCCCCAACAGGACCAGCCCGACGAGGATGAGCGCGGACCATGCGACCAGGGCGGCAACCCAGAGTAAGAGGCGGACCCAACTGGCTGTCATCGCTCCACTCATTTCTGTTGTAGTCATGTGCGGAACGTGAAATGCGCTTCTTGAAAGCCGCAGGTCGTCGAGTGTCACCTCGTCAGGTTCCCCCCAACTGGACGCGTCAACGGAATTTGTCAAGGTGAATGAGGCCAGCGTGAGTTTAGGCGGCTAGTTTCGGCTCTTGTTCTTGAGCTTCGGCGGGTTTG